>JAYUHJ010000532.1:0-15801 GCA_043767065.1 Hyphomicrobiales bacterium
CCTCGATGATGTCTTTGCGAAAATCCATGGGCGGGAGTTCAGAATTAGCTGGGGAGGGTGCTAACCTAGTGGACGAAATCCTGCGCCGCAACACGCGCAGACCCTAAGGAGCAGGCCTTCCCATGCAATTCGCGATCGGGATTGTCACCGGGACACCGATTTGGGTCTGGGCGCTGCTCGCGTTCTTGTTGTTCATCGGGATCCGGGCGTTGAGGCCCACGACCGCCTCGTTCGCCCGCCTGGCGATTCTTCCGATAGTTTTCTTGGTCTGGGGACTATCGGGCTTCGCCACCACCTACGGCCTTCGGCCCATTGGCATAGCGGTCTGGATCGTGGCGCTCGCGGTTGGAGCCGGGTTCGGTTGGCTCGTGGCCCGCTCGATCGAGATTCACGCCGACAAGGAGCGCGGCCTCATTCGCCTGCCGGGCAACTCGCTCAATCTCGTCTTGATCCTCATCATCTTCGCCACCAAGTATACGCTCGGCGTAATGGCCGGCATACGGCCATCGATCACCGGCGAGCTGCTCTATATGGCGACCGATGTGGGCGTGTCGGGATTGCTCACCGGCATGTTCGCCGGCCGGCTTTTCGGCTTGTGGCGGAAATATCAGGCCGCGCCGCACGAAAATCTGGCGGCCTGACGCCTTGAACGAATTCCGCGCTTAGCCGACCGGCTCAGGCCGATGCACCTGCCAATAGGTTGCCCCCAGGCGCCAGGCGTCATGCGCGATCATGCCGGCCGCCATGGCCCCGACGAATACGAACACCTTCGGCGACAGCGAGGCGAGATTCTCGATCGCCGGACCAGGACACAGGCCCGAGAGCCCCCAGCCGGCGCCGAAAATCGCAGCACCCACAATCAGCGGCGCGTCGATCAGCTTCTTGGTTGGCCAGCGCATCTGGTCGCCGACCACCGGCCGGCCAATGCGCCGTGCCAGCAGCAGTCCCGGCGCGGCGAATAGCAGCGCCGCCGCCATCACGATGCCGAGTGTCGGATCCCAGCGCCCGAGCACATCGAGAAAGCCGAAAATCTTGTTGGGGTCGGTCATGCCCGAGATCAGCAGCCCGAAGCCGAACACCAGCCCGCAGATCAGCGCCGAGAAGATTGCGGCCATTTCAGCCTCCCATCCCGTGACGGGTGATCCAGACGACGATGGCGGCCACGATCATGAATACGATCGTCGCCACGATCGAGCGCGTCGACAGGCGGGCGATGCCGCAGACCCCGTGGCCCGAAGTGCAGCCGCTCGACAGCCGTGTGCCGACGCCGACCAGCAATCCAGCCGCGATCACGACCGCCCAGCTCTCCGGCATGCTCGGCGCGGAATACGCGTAACCCATAGCCTTGGCCAGGAGCGGTGCGGCGATGAGCCCGATCAGGAACGCCACGCGCCAGCCCTTGTACATGGTGCCGGGCTCTAGGAGATCGCCCATGACGCCGCTGATGCCGGCGAGCCGGCCGTTCAAAAGCATCAGAAGTGTCACCGCGAGTCCGATGAGTGCGCCGCCAATGGCGGCGGAGACTGGATCGAAAGGAGTCATGGGCACCTCGAATTGCGCAGCTTGCTAGTCTATGCCTCGGGTCGGAAGATTAGAAGCGTGCGGCAGGTGGGAGGATTCCAGGGTGCGGATCGGATTTATCGGCCTCGGCGCCATGGGGGCGCTCATCGTTCCGCGGTTGATGGCGGGAGGTCATACGGTCACCGGCTGGAACCGTAGCCAGGACAAGGCCGCATCGCTCATCAAGAACGGAATGAAATGGGCCGACAGCCCGCGTGCGATGGCCGAACAATCCGAAATCGTCTTCTGCATCGTCACCGACGGCGAGGCGGTACGGAAGGTGGCGTTGGGCGAGCAAGGCGTACTTGCAGGGCTCCAGCAGGGCGGCATCTTCATCGACATGAGCACCATCGAACCAGCGGTAAGCAAATCAGTCGCTGCCGAATTCGCCAAGGCCGGCAAGTTCATGCTCGACGTGCCGATTTCCGGCAGTCCCGTCACGGTCGTGCAAGGCAATGCCTCGGTCATGGTCGGCGGCGACAAGGCCGCGTTCGAGCGCGTACGCGAGGTGCTGCTGCTGATCGGGTCGAAGGTTACGCACATCGGCGTAAGCGGCCTCGCGGTCACGATGAAGCTTGCGGTCAATCTGTTGCTAATGGTCGAGGTGATCGCGTTCGGCGAGGCGGTCGCGCTCGCGGAAAAGGGCGGCGTCACGCGCGAAGCCGCGCTCGACGCAATCCTGAAGAGCGTCGCCGCTTCGCCGGTGCTCGGCTATCGCGGACCCTTCATTCTGGAAGGCAAGATGCCGAAAGTGCCGCTCGCCGACGTCAACCTGCAGCAGAAGGACATGCATCTGGTGCTCGAGCTTGCCCGCAAGCTCGGCAGCCCTACGCCGCTCGCCGCCGCCGCCAACGAAATGATGGACACCTGCCGCGAGTTCGGCCTCGACAAGAACGACTTCGTCATCGCGCACGAAGCCTACCGCCGTTTAGGAGGACAGAAATGAAAACAACGTCTGAAAAAATTGGCGAGGCTCTTGCTAAGGCCGTGAAGCGGGCTGCGGCTACGATGAAGGACGGCGAGCCTCCGGCAAGCACTGCCATGTATCGCACCAATCTGCGCGACGTACCGAAGGTCGAAGGTCTTCAGCGCAAGGACGGCTGGGTCGACATGCAGGTGCAATTCCTGATCGACAAGAAGTCGGCCGGCGCCGATCACGTGGTCGGCTGGACCGTGCTCAAGCCCGGCGCGCGCCACGAGAACCACCGCCACATGAATTGCGACGAGTTCTTCATCGTGCTCAAGGGCCACGGCATGATCTACACCGACAGCGGCGAGAAGCCTTCCGGCGAAGGCGACGTGATCTATTCGCCGCGCGGCTGCTGGCACGGCTTCAACAACACATCGAGCGAAGATGTCGTGCTTGTTTGGGGCTGGATGGGCGCGGGCTCCATCGAAGCCTCCGGCTACGAAATCGATCCGGCCAGCCACCGATGAACGCCTGGGACGATCCGCGCGTTCGCCGCGGGATGGAGAAGCAGCTCGCCTGGCGGCGCGAACGGATCGCCGCCGGGGAGAAGGCGGTCGGCTGGAAGGTCGGCTTCGGCGCGCCGGCGATCATGCAACGCCTCGGCATCGCCAAGCCGCTCGTCGGCTTTCTCACCGATCGCGCGCGGGTCGAAAACAATGGGTCAATCTCGCTCGCCGGTTGGACCAAGCCGGCAGCCGAGCCCGAGATCGCCGTCTACATGGGTGCGGATTTGCCGGCCGGTGCAAACACGAACGCCGTGAAAGCTGCAATCGCCAGCATCGGCCCGGCGATCGAGCTAGCCGACGTCGATCGGCAGACCGAGCCGGGCACTTTGGAAGCCGTCCTCGCCGGCAATATCTTCCAGCGACATGTCGTTCTTGGCCCGTCCGATCGGTCGCGGACCGACGCGATGGTTGAAGGTCTCACCGGCCGCGTCTTCCGCGGCAGTGCCGAAATCGCCGAAACCTCCGACGTGACCGCCAATACCGGCGACCCTGTCGAGCTCGTGCGTCACGTGGCCGACATGCTCGCGGCGTTCGGCGAGCGGCTCCGGGCCGGCGAGTTCATCATCACCGGCTCGGTCGTTCCGCCGGTGTTCATCGAGCAAAAGGACGAAAGCGTGCGCTTCGAACTCACCCCGATGGGCAGCGTCGCCGTTCGGTTCTCACGCGACTGACGGCCAAACTACGTCACGCCCGGCGACGTATTCATCGGCTCGGGCCCGTTCGTCGTGGTGATGACGATCGTGACCATAATCTTGATGGTTTTCCCATGGTTCAGCTTGGCGTTGCTGTAGCGAGCGCCGCATTGCGGCTCAGTGGATTCAATACTCTCTTTTTTGGAAAGTGAAAATTAACCCAATGAATTACAGCCCCTGAAAGAAGCGTCTGCCAATCTTCTGACGGCATCAGACGTTTTTTTACAGAGGGAATAGAAAATGCGCACCGAACAAGTATCTTGGGGCGAGGCCACCGGTTGGCGTCGCGACAAAAAAACTTTAAGCAAATCCGATCTGGTTCTCTATTTCGGCTCCCGTGAAACCTTGGCGAGCGGCGCACGATACGAGGAGCTGCAAAAAATGTTTCCGGTAGCTCACGTCATGGGCTGCAGTACAGGCGGACAAATCAGCAACGACGACGTAAGCGACGACGAAATTGCTGGCGTCGCTCTCCAGTTTGATTCAACCAAGTTAAAAATGGCCTGCGAACCCGTGGATAATGCCACCTCCTCGCGAGCCTGCGGTGAAGCGATCGGCGCGAAATTGGCCGCGGACGATTTGGCCGGAATTTTCGTTCTCTCCGATGGACTGAACGTCAACGGCAGCGAGCTGGTTGCCGGGATCATGAGCAAGGTCGGCCGCGACGTATCCTTGACTGGTGGCCTCGCGGGCGACGGCCCCAATTTCGGAAAAACCCTGGTCGGAGTCGATCATGCGCCTCGCAGCCACGAGGTGGCGGCTGTCGGCTTTTATGGCAAGAGCATTCGAATCGGCCATGGCAGCGCCGGAGGCTGGGACGTGTTCGGCCCAAGGCGGCGCATTACGCGCTCGGCAGGCAATGTTCTGCTCGAGCTGGACCGCGAACCGGCGCTCGATCTCTACGAGCGCTATCTCGGCGAGGACGAGGTCAAGGGCCTCCCCGGCACGGCATTGTTGTTTCCACTCCAGATCCACGACCCCCTGCACCCGGAGCACGAAGTGGTGCGCACCGTCCTGGCAGTCGATCGCGCAGCGCGGACAATGACCTTCGCCGGCGACATGCCGGAGGGCTGGAACGCCCAATTGATGCGTGGAAATTTCGACCGCCTAGTGGCAGGCGCGGCAGACGCGGCGCGACAAGCTCGTGCGGGCATCCGTGAAAGTGCAGACGGCGATACGCTAGCGGTTCTGGTCAGCTGCATTGGGCGTCGCCTGCTCATGGGTCAGCGCACGGCCGATGAAGTGGAGGCCGCCGGCGCCGAGCTTGGGTCACGCATGCCGAGGCTCGGGTTCTACTCCTACGGAGAGATTTCGCCGCATGCTGCCTCCGGAGTCTGTGAACTACACAACCAGACCATGACGGTTACAACCATCGCAGAGGCCGCCTAACACCGCGCAGTGCGCGGGGAGCTGTGCTCATGCTGGAACTGCAACTACTCATGCAACAACTGAAGAGCCAGCCGACTCACAAGTTGCTGGCCAAGCAACTTGTGAGGGCGGCTGGAGCTAATGGCGAAGTTGACCTGCAAAAGCTCGCCGAATCCGTAAGCGCGGCCTACGAGGAGCTCGACCGAGATAGGCGCCGGACCGATCGGTCGATCGAACTGATGATCGCCGAAGTCGAGGCATCGCAGAAGCGCCTGCTCGATGCACTCGATATCGTGCCCGAGGGCTTTGTTCTATTCGATGCCGATGACCGCTACGTTCTTTGGAACAAGCGTTACGTGGAGATGTATCCCGAGAACCGCGATTTGATCGCCGTGGGGAAGCGTTTCGAGGATGTGCTCCGCGAAGGGCTTGCCCGAGGTCAACACCCTGGAGTCGTAGGAAAAGAAAAGGAAGAGGAATGGGTCGCACAACGGCTCGCGCTACACGCCCTGCCGCAAAGTACGCATGAGCAGCAGCTGCCAGATGGCCGTTGGCTACGCGTTGAGGAGCGGCGCACGGCGGACGGCGGCAGTATAGGTGTTCGCGTCGATATTACCGATCTGAAGCGGCGCGAAGCTTCGTTCCGTCTGCTGTTCGACGGCAACCCGATCCCGATGTGGCTATACGAGCATGGAAGCCTGCGCTTTCTCGCCGTCAACGACGCCGCTGTCGCCCACTATGGCTACAGCCGCAACCAGTTTCTCACCATGACGCTGCTCGAAATCAGGCCGTCGCAGGACCGGGAGAAGCTCAGGCGAGACCTCGAAACGCCGGCCGGTGATCTTCCTCAGGGCCGAGTTCGGCGGCACATTAAGGCGGACGGCACTCAAATCGACGTCTCGATCTACGCCCAAGAGCTGCAGTACGAGGGACGTAATGCGCGTCTCGCAGCGGCGATCAACATCACGGCACAAAAGCAGGCTGAAAAGGAACTACTTCGCGCGCGAGAATTTCTAAATACGGTCATCGACAACGTCCCGGCGACGATTGTCGTAAAAGACCTGCAAGAGTTTCGTTACGTGCTAATCAACCGAGCTGGCGAGGAGTTTTTCGGCCGCCCACGCGACCAGATTATCGGCAAGACCGCATATGAGATTTTCTCGAAGTCCGAGGCCGATACGATTATGGACTGGGACAGGCGCCTGATCGAACAAGGCGGGCAGAGCTTTTTCGACGAGCGCCCGATTGACACCCCGGGAAAAGGAAATCGCCTGATTACGACGCGGCGGGTTATTGTCCGCAGCCCGGACAGCGAACCGCTGTATCTGCTCGGTATCATCGAAGACGTCACCGAACGCCGGCAGGCGGAAGCGCGCATCGCGCACATGGCGCAACACGACGCGTTGACCGATCTTCCGAATCGGACCGCCTTCAACGAAAATTTCGAGGCGACGCTGAAGCGCTCAGCCGCAGCGAACGAGAGCTTCGCCCTCATGTCCATCGATTTGAACCGGTTCAAGGAAATCAACGACGTTTTTAGCCATTCTATTGGCGATGCAATGTTGTGCGAGATTTCGCGCCGTCTGCAAGCGGTGGCAGGAAACGCATTCATTGCTCGGCTTGCCGGGGATGAGTTCATAGTCATCGCCACTAACGGTTCCCAGCCGGAATCCGCCGCGGCACTCGCGGAAGAATTGCTGGGTGTGATGACCGAAGAATTCGAAATCAAGGGACAGCATTTACGCGCTAGCCTGAGCATCGGAGTAGCGTTCTATCCAAACGACGGAATCGACGGAGCCACATTGCTCGGCAATGCCGACGCCGCCCTCTACCGCGCAAAAGCGGATGGGCGAGGCACCGTGCGCTTCTTCCAGGCAGACATGGATAAGCGCCTACGTGAGCAGCGCGCGCTTCACCACGATCTGAGTACAGCGCTGGAACGCCGTGAACTCGTTCTGCATTTCCAGCCTCAGGCGACGATCGAGGGAGACGTCATTGGCCTTGAGGCGCTGGTCCGTTGGGACCACCCCATCCGTGGACTGGTCCCGCCGGCCATGTTCATTCCGATCGCCGAAGAGACTGGCCTCATCATGCCGATCGGCGAATGGGTTCTGCGCGAGGCGTGCCGCGAAGCGGCGTCTTGGCTCAATCCACTACAGATCGCAGTCAATCTCTCGCCGGTTCAGTTTCGCCATGGCGATCTGCCGGCGCTCATCCACTCGATTCTCCTGGAGACGGGATTGCAGCCGGATCGGCTGGAGCTTGAAATCACCGAGAGCGTCCTGATCGACAATTTTTCAAAAGGCACATCGATCCTCCGGCGCCTCAAATCGCTCGGGGTACGCATCGCAATGGACGATTTCGGGACCGGCTACTCGTCGTTGTCCTATTTGCAGTCGTTCCCCTTCGACAAGATCAAGATCGATCAGGCGTTCATTTCAAACGTCGAACGCAACGCGCAATCCGCCACGATCGTTCGTGCGGTCATCGGCCTGGCCAAGGGACTGGGGTTGCCGGTGCTGGCCGAGGGCGTCGAGACCGAAGAACAACTCGCATTTCTAACTCGGGAAGCCTGCAATCAGGTTCAAGGCTATCTGATCGGCCGTCCGTATCCGATCGATCGATATCTTGAATTGATCGGGCGGCCCGCCGCCGCCAAGCAGAAGGCTCTAGTGGCCTGATTGCTCCGCGGACGGAGGCGGGAGTTGGCTCCCCGGGTAGGACTCGAACCTACAACAACCCGGTTAACAGCCGAGTGCTCTACCATTGAGCTACCGGGGAATAAGGCCAAGACCAGGCCGCACCATATAGCCCCCCGCATTCCCCATTGCCAAGATGCGGGAACCCTTTGCGAGCCGTCAGGAAGTGGAGGCCACGCCCGGAATTGAACCGGGGTACGCGGATTTGCAGTCCGCTGCGTAACCACTCCGCCACGTGGCCTTCGGGCGCTGGGATAGCGCGGAATTGGGGCCGCAACAATAACGCGCAGCCGATCCGCTTGCCTTCTATGCCCAATTGGTGAATTTGGCGCCGACGCGGAGGCTCTCGATGATCGATTTCGCACGGCTGCGCCAGTCCATGGTCGACAGCCAGATCCGTGCCAACGACGTCACCAATCCGCGCATCCTTGCCGCGATGCTCGAGCTGCCGCGTGAGCGCTTTGCGCCCGAGGATCGGCGCGGCCTTGCCTATATCGACGACAATCTGCCGCTGCGCGATACTACGGCCAGAAAACCGGGGCGGTACCTGATTGAGCCCATGGTTCTGGCCAAGCTCGTCCAGGCGCTCGACATCGATGCCGAGGACAAGGTGCTCGATGTAGGCACCGCCACGGGCTATTCGGCGGCGCTGCTGGGGCGGCTCGCGGCCAGCGTCGTCGCGCTGGAGGAGGACGCCGGGCTCGCCGCCACGGCCGCCAAGCTCCTGGCGGACCTCGATGCCGTGAACGTCCAGGTCGCGACCGGTCCGCTCACCGCCGGTTGGCCCGCTGACATGCCCTATGACGCGATCCTTGTGAACGGCTCGGTCGAGATCGTGCCCGAGACGCTCCTGAACCAGCTCGCCGAGGGCGGCCGTCTCGCCGCGGTCGTGCGGGCGGGCGGGGCGGCGCGGGCGACAATCTATACGCGCGTTGCCGGGAGCGTTGCCGCGCGACCGGTATTCAATGCCGCCGCTCCGCCGCTCCCCGGTTTCGAGGCGCCCAAAACCTTCGTGTTCTGACGCGCTTGGGGCCTGTGGCACGGAAGCCGCGCTCAGAAGAAACCGTGGATGCTTTCCGGTTCTCGGTTTGCCGCGCCACCCGCGCCCTCTATGCTTTGCTTAATCAAGTGGCGGGGTCCACCGCAGGAACAAACCTGTGGGGTAGGAGTGAGGCAGTATGCGGCGTTGGGCTCTCAGTCGGCCGGTTCGCGGCGTGGCGTCGGTAGCGGCGTTTGCGCTGCTATGGGGCGGCGCGAGCTGGGCCAGCGAAACGATCGAAGGCGCGCTCGCGCACGCCTATCGCAATAATCCCACCCTCAACGCCCAGCGCGCCGCCAACCGCGCCACCGACGAGAAGGTGCCCCAAGCGCTTTCCGGCTACCGGCCGCAAGTCTTCGGCAATGCCGATGTCGGCGATGCGTGGAGCGAGTCGACACTATCGAGCGGGACTGTTACCAGGAGCCATCTGAACCCGCGCGGCTACGGCCTCACCACGCGGCAGACGCTGTTCAACGGCTTCCAGACCGGTAACCTCACCCGTTCCGCCGAGTCCCAGGTGCTGGCCGCGCGCGAAACTCTCCGCAACACCGAGCAGAACGTTCTTCTGGACGGCGTCGCCGCCTACATGAACGTGCTGCGCGACGCCGCCATCCTCGAGCTGCAGAAGCAGAACATCGAGGCGGTGCGCGAGCTGCTGCGCGCCACCCGCGACCGCTTCAACGTCGGCGAGGTGACCCGCACCGACGTGGCCCAGGCCGAGTCGCGGCTGGCAGGGGCGGAATCGACCTTCAGCGTGGCGCAAGCGAACCTCAACGCGTCGCGCGCCGC
Source organism: Hyphomicrobiales bacterium (assembly GCA_043767065.1). Taxonomy (GTDB): domain Bacteria; phylum Pseudomonadota; class Alphaproteobacteria; order Rhizobiales; family Xanthobacteraceae; genus JAHFPN01. Next base: position 9,624 of record JAYUHJ010000532.1, read on the forward strand.
CTACCAGCGCGTCATCGGCGAGATACCGGCCCGGCTGGCACCGGGCCAGCCGGTCGAGCATCTGGTGCCGGCGTCGATCGACGCGGCGCTTATTGCCGCCTTCAATCAGCATCCCGCGATTGCCGCCGCCCGCTTCGGCGTCGACATCGCATCCCTGCAGGTGAAGTTCGCCGAGGGCGGGCTGCTCCCGACGCTGGCAGTCGAAGGCTCTCTGCAGAGGCGCTACGATCAGGGGCAAAGCGTCGATGCGCAGATCACGGCGTCCGTCGTCGGCCGCCTCTCCGTGCCGATCTATCAGGGCGGCGGGGAATTCTCGAAAATCCGCGAGAGCAAGGAGACGCTCGGGCAACGCCGCATCGAGGTGGACGTGGCGCGCGATCAGGTACGCGCCGCCGTCATTCAATCCTTCGGCCTGCTGCAGGCCTCGCGCTTCCAGGTCGAGGCGGGCCGGGCCCAGGTGCGGGCCACGGAGATCGCCTTGAATGGCGTCCGCGAAGAAGCCCGCGTCGGCCAGCGCACCACGCTTGACGTGCTCAATGCGCAGTCGGAAGCGGTCAATGCGCGCGTGACCCTGGTCTCCGCCGAGCGGGATCGGGTGGTCGCTTCCTATTCGCTGCTGGCGGCGGTCGGCAAGCTGAGCGCCGCGGAGCTGAAGTTGCAGGTCGCCGTGTACAACCCTGCGACCCACTACAATCAGGTGCGCGACGCCTGGCAGGGCGTGCGGACACCGGACGGACGTTGAGTTTTCGTAGAGTTTGTTGCGTTTGTGTAAGCCCTCCGGCCGCCGGATGCGTTGGCGGTATCGGGGGCAGATGTAATAGTCAGTTTGTTCGCGTTGAGTGATTCGTCGCCGGTGAATTGGGAGAGGCCGTTGGCCCAATCGAGCGCCAAGGTTCAGCAAGACCCGTCGATGGAGGAGATTCTGGCCTCCATCCGCCGGATCATTTCCGACGAGAACGCCGTGGCCGAAGCGGGGCCGAAGCCGGCGCACGCGCCATTGCGCGAGGTCAAGGCCAATCGGCCCGCCAGCGCCGAAGGCCCCATCAGCCAGGATACGGTCGATGCGCTGCTGTCCGATGAAGCGGCGCCGCCCGCCGCCCACGAGCCGGCCGCACACGAGCCGGCCGTCCTCGAACTGACCGAGACGGTCGAGATCGCCGCGCCCCGCGGCGGGCGCCTGCTCGACGCCGCCGACGTGGTGTTCCGCGACCACGACGAGCCCGCGCACGCCGCTCCGGAGCCTGCCGCGCTATCCGCGCAGCTCCAGGCACCCGGCCGGGCCAGCGTCGATTCGATCATTTCGCAGGAGACGAGCGCGGCGGTTTCCGCGGCGTTCGACTCGCTCGCCAACAGCTTCTTCGCGCAGAACTCCCGCTCGGTCGAAGATCTGGTGCGGGAAATGCTGCGGCCCATGCTCAAGCACTGGCTCGACGACAACCTGCCGGGGCTGGTCGAGCGTATGGTGCGCGCCGAGATCGACCGGGTATCGCGCGGCGGGCGCTAGCTGCCTGCTGGCGCGTTGACACTCCTGAACGGCTCCGCTTGATAGCCAGCGCGCCCGCGCCGGAACCGTCATGATCGAAAAAGCCTATCAGCCGAACGAGGTCGAGGACCGCATTTACCGCGCCTGGGAAGCGGCGCATGCGTTCGATTCCGGCCGGCCGGAGCGGGCCAAGGCCGAACCCTATTGCATCGTGATCCCGCCGCCGAACGTGACCGGCTCGCTGCACATGGGCCACGCGCTCAACAACACGCTGCAGGACATTCTGTGCCGCTTCGAGCGCATGCGCGGCAAGGACGTGCTGTGGCAGGTCGGCACCGATCACGCCGGCATCGCCACCCAGATGGTGGTCGAGCGGCAATTAATGGAACGGCAGGAGCATCGCAGCCAGCTCGGCCGCGACGAATTCGTCAAGCGCGTCTGGAAATGGAAAGAGGAATCCGGCGGCACCATCATCCGCCAATTGAAGAAGCTCGGCGCGTCCTGCGATTGGCGGCGCCTACGATTCACGATGGGTGAGCCAAACATACCCAACGATCAAATGGTGCGTGCTGTCACTAAGGCGTTTGTCGAACTCCATGAAAAAAAACTCATCTACAAGGATAAACGACTGGTCAATTGGGACCCGAAGTTCCAAAGCGCAATCTCCGACCTCGAGGTTGTCCAACTTGAGAAACGAGGAAGCTTTCAATGGCCGAAGGGCGGCGATGTTGCCTTTGATGCTGAAGCACTTGCAAAGGTGCTCAAACGCGATCCCAACGGACACCTATATTATTTCCGCTATCCACTGACGAAACCAATTCCGGGATACGAAAAGGACCATATTACAGTCGCCACGACCCGGCCTGAGACCATGCTCGGTGACACAGGCGTAGCGGTGCATCCAGAGGACGAGCGCTACCTACCACTCTTGAAGGCGAACGCTACCGTTAAGCTACCGCTTGTCGAGCGCGAGATTCCGATCATCGCCGACGAGTATTCTGACCCGGCAAAGGGCACCGGCGCCGTCAAGATCACACCCGCTCATGACTTCAACGACTTTGAGGTCGGCAAGCGGCATAGGCTTATGCAACTCAACGTTCTCGACGCCTCAGGCAGGATCGAGAAAAGATCTAGTTCCAGTCTAAATCCCATCCCAGAGGACTTGCAGGGACTCGATCGGTTTGAGGCGCGCTATCGTGTCGTCGAGATAATGCAAAGTAGGGGGTATCTCGAGAAAATCGAGCCAACGACACACATGGTTCCACACGGAGACCGCTCAGGCGTCGTCATCGAACCGTGGTTGACAGACCAATGGTACGTTGATGCAAAAACTCTGGCGAAGCTCGCAATTGATGCGGTTGAAAGCGGTAAGACGGTCTTTGTCCCCAAGAGTTGGGAGAAAACCTACTTCGAGTGGATGCGCAATATTCAGCCTTGGTGCATCTCGCGCCAACTATGGTGGGGTCATCAAATCCCGGCTTGGTACGGACCCTTTGCAGGGGATGCTCCGGACCCGACGAAGTTTTACGGGCAGACATATTTTGTCGCAATGAACGAGCTGGACGCTCTGCGGCAAGCAAGGGAGGTATATCAGGTAGAAAAATTGGGCTTGGATATTGCAATTGGTCGTGATCTCGAAGACACGCAGGAGTCGATAAGAGATATTGCGGCCGGACGATCCAAAACTCTCAAGTTATATCGCGACCCAGACGTCCTCGACACCTGGTTCTCCTCCGCGCTCTGGCCGTTCTCGACGCTCGGCTGGCCCGACGCGACGTCCGAATTGAAGCGCTACTACCCGACGCAGGTGCTGGTCACCGGCTTCGACATCATCTTCTTCTGGGTCGCGCGCATGATGATGATGGGCCTGCACTTCATGGAAAAGGAGCGGCCTGCCGCTCCGTCTGATCAATGGGTGCCGTTCCGCCATGTCTATATCCACGCCCTGGTGCGCGACGAGCGCGGCGCCAAAATGTCGAAGTCGAAGGGCAACGTGATCGATCCGCTCTCGATCATCGACGATTACGGCGCCGACGCGCTGCGCTTCACGCTCGCCGCCATGGCCGCCCAGGGCCGCGACATCAAGCTCTCCGCCAACCGCGTCGAAGGCTACCGCAATTTCGCGACCAAGCTGTGGAACGCCGCCCGCTTCGGCGAGGTGAACGGCTGCAAGCGCGTCGTTGGCTTCGACCCGAAGCAGGCGCGCGCGACGCTCAACCGCTGGATTCTCGGCGAGGCCGCCAAGGCCGCGCGCGAGGTGACGGCCGCGATCGAAGCCTATCGCTTTAACGAGGCCGCGGGCGCGGCCTATCGTTTCGTCTGGAGCATCTATTGCGACTGGTACATCGAGCTCGCCAAGCCCGTGCTCGCCGGCGCCGACGGCCCGGCCAAGGACGAGACGCGGGCTACGGCAGCCTTCGTGCTCGACGAGATTCTCAAAATCCTGCACCCATTCATGCCGTTCCTCACCGAGGAACTTTGGCGCGTGACCGGGGAGACGGGGCCCAAGCGCGAGACCATGCTGGTGCTGGCGAACTGGCCCGAGTTGGAGGGATTGGAGGACAAGGAGGCCGAAGCCGAAATCGGCTGGCTTGTCGATTTTATCACCGCAATCCGCTCCATTCGGTCGGAAATGAACATTGCGCCCAGCACGCTAATATCTGCCGTGCTTGTCGGAGCATCGTCTGCGACACAGCAGCGCGCGCTGAAACGGAGCGATGAAATCAGGCGACTAGCCCGTATCAATGGACATGTTGGACTGAAGGATGCTGCCCCTTCCGGCTCAGTGCAGCTCATCGTCCGTGGTGAAGTGGTGGCTCTTCCGCTCGCCGGTCTGGTCGATTTGGCCGCGGAGAAGGCACGATTGGAGAAGGAGCTCGGCAAGATCGCCGCCGACATCGGCCATATCGACAAGAAGCTCGACAACGCCGATTTCATGGCCCGCGCGCCCGAGGATGTGGTCGACGAGCAGCGCGAGAAGCGCGAGGAAGCGCAAGGCCGCGCCGCCAAGGTACGCGAGGCGCTGGAGCGGCTGAAGGGCGCGGCGTAGTCGCTCTTTCCCTCTCCCCATTGGGGAGAGGGTGGCGACCCCGGCGCAAGCCGGGGGAGCGGGTGAGGGGGCCCTGGACGCTGTTGCCCGATCCCCCTCACCCGGTCATCCTCACTACGCTCGGATGACCAACCTTTCCCCGCTGGGGAGAGGGAAAAGGGGGCAAGGGCGTGATCGACCCCAACAACCGGCCCGGCGGACCGAACCTGGTCGTCACCGCGAAGAACGCAAATAAAGTGCAGTTCTTCGACGCGGCGACGCTGACGAAGACCGGCGAGATCGACATGCCGGCCTCGACCCACGAGCTCGTGCTCTCGCCCGACGGCACCAAGGTCTATGGCTCGATCTATGGCGGCGGGCGCTTCGGCGAGACCAAGAGCCCGGACCGGCGCATTGCGATCATCGATCTCGCATCGAAGACCTTGGAGCGCACCATCGACGTCGGCGCGAGCCTGGCGCCGCACGGCATCACCATGTGTGGCGCCACGATCTGGGCCACCGGCGAGCTCGGAAATTTGCTGTTCGCCATCGATCCGGACACCGACCGCGTGAAGCGCGTCGAGCTCGACGGCAGCCCCCATTGGCTCGCGTTCAGCCAGACCGCGCGCAAGCTGTTCGCCTCGTTCAAGACCGACCGTTTCGTGGCCGTGATCGACGCTGACCGGCTGATGCCCATCGGCAAGATCGAGATTCCCGGCCGCGCCGAGGGCATCGCCGTTTCGCCCGACGGCATCGCGCTCTATGTGTGCGCCCATGAGCGGAACGAGCTGCACGTGTTCGACACGCAGAACCATGCGCTTCGGCGCACGCTCACGATCGAAGGCGCCGAGGGCCGGAACCAATTGAAGCGCGTTCGCGTATCGCCCGACGGGAAATACGTCGTGGTCTCGCAGAATTTCGACGCTCACGCTGCGATCTTCGAGACGGAAAGCCTGAAGCAGGTCGGCTCGTTCAAGACCAAGAAGTCGCCCATGGGCTTCGGCTTCGCCGCCGACGGCAAGCACGCTTTTCTCTGCTGCCACGACGACGCGACCGTGCTCGAGTTCGAGCTCGAGAGCGGCCGCATCACGCGCGAATTCGGCACCGACAAGGGCTGCGAGTTCATTATCTCTTATCAATGAACCCGTCACCCTGAGGTGCCGTCGCGAAACGATGGCCTCGAAGGGTGGCGGTGGTCATCCTTCGAGGCTCGCTTCGCTCGCACCTCAGGATGACGAAATTTTGAACGGCTTGCTGAGGAACCGCGAGCCTTTGAGCCCGTAACGCCAGGGCGTCTCCACCGCCTTGGTGATGCCGATGCGTGGGCCGGTCACGATTTCGATTTTCCCTTTGCGCGGGCGCAACTCGAACGGAGGCGCAGCGAGCGCGAGCGCATTGTGCGCACGCGTAACGCCCAAGGCTTCGCATAAGCGGCCTGGACCCGCGCACAACAACCGCACTTCCTTCAGGCCACGGCGACGGCGCATCGCAGCCAAGCCTTCGGTAGGCTGCAGCGCGCGGATCAGCACGGCGCTCGCCGAGCCTTCATGCTCGCATACGAAATTCAGACACCAGTGCACGCCATAGGAGCGATAGACATAGGCATAGCCCGGCGGGCCGAACATCACGGCGTTGCGCTCGGTGCGGCCGCCATAGGAATGCGCCGC
>JAYUHJ010000533.1:0-2814 GCA_043767065.1 Hyphomicrobiales bacterium
CGGATCGCCGCGCTTGTATCCCTTGACGGTCGCGACAAAGGCCGCCACGAAGCGTTCGTAAACGCGCTCGTGCACGTAGATGCGCTCCACCGAGCAGCAGCTTTGCCCCGCGTTGTACATTGCACCGTCGGCGAGCGATTCGGCGGCGCTCTTCACATCCGCGTCCTCGCAGACGTAAGTCGGGTCCTTGCCGCCGAGTTCCAGCTGCGCTTTCACCATGCGCGGCGCGCAGGCCGCGGCGATGCGCGCACCGGTGGCGTAGGACCCGGTAAAGAACACGCCGTCAACGGGCTGCTCCACCAGCCGCTTGCCCGTGTCTCCGGAACCGATGAGGACGCAAAATACATCCGCAGGCACGCCCGCGGCGTGCAGCATCTCGCCGATCGCAAGGCCGGTCAGCGTCGCGAATTCGGAGGGTTTGTACAGCACCGCGTTGCCCGCAAGCAGCGCCGGCACGAACACGTTCGAGCCGACGAAATAAGGGTAATTCCAGGCCGAGATGTTGGCCACCACGCCCAGCGGCTCGTGCGTGATCTGCTCCCGCATCTGCGGGTCGGCAAGCACCGTTTCCGGATCGAGTGCTCTTTTCGTGTTTTGAAGAAAGAAATCAATCCGGCCGGGGAGCGCGTTCAGTTCGTTGCGTGACTGGGCGATGGGCTTGCCCGTTTCGCGCGTCAGCGTGCGGGCCAGTTCTTCCTTCCTTTTCTCTACCAGTTTCTTGAATTTTTCAATGGCGCCAAGGCGCTCGCCAAGCGGAACGGCAGCCCAAGCGGGCTGCGCGGCGCGCGCGCGGGTGTATTTCGCCGCGACCGCCTGTGCGTCGTCCTCCGCGATTTCCCGGATCAGCGAGCCGTCAGCCGGATTGAGAATTTTCACGGGTCGCCTGAAGAAAATCCTTGAGCAATGGCGCGGCATCGAGCACGCCGTCATTGCGGCCGTGGAGGAACTCCGGGTGCCACTGCACGCCCGCAACGTACTGCGGCCCCTCGTGGCGGATCGCCTCGATGACGCCATCCTCGGCCGAGCGCGCCTCGACGGCGAGCCCCTTGCCCAGGCGATTCACCGCCTGGTGATGCAGCGTATTCACCTTTGCCCGCGTCAGGTCCGGGTAAAGCCCCGCCAGCCGCGATCCGCCGAGGATCTCGATGTGGTGGTAGTTGTCGTCGTAGATCGCGGGATCCTGATGCAGCTGCGCGCCGGGCTTCTGCGTTGCGGTGTCCTGGAAAAGCGAACCGCCCAGCGCGACGTTGATGATCTGCTGCCCGCGGCACACGCCTAATATTGGTTTTTTTAGATCAAAAAATCTTCCAAAAAGTTCAAGTTCATAGCGATCTCGCTCCGGGTCGCCCGCCCACGCGGCCCTGAGCGGTTCTTCGCCGTAGCGCTGCGGCGCGATATCGGTGCCGCCTTGCAGCACCAGCCCGTCCAGTTCTCCGGCATAGTCGGCGAGCGAGAGCGCGCCGGCCGTTCCGTTCACGGCACGGTCCACCACGTCGGGAACGAGGTAAACGAGCGCGCCCGCCGATTGCAGCCAGCGCGCGAAGGACTGCTCGAGATAGTAGATGTTCTTCTTCAGATACCCGGGCTTGGCCGCATCGCCGTACTGGATGCGCGCCGAGACGCCGATTCTGGGGCGCCTCATGTTGCGAACTGGTGTCGCGAAAGCATGACCGGCATGGTGGCGCAAGTGTACAAGAACTCCACTACACAAAAAGGGGAGTGCCGCCATGCGAATCAGGAACCTGCTTTCGACGTTCTGCGCGTTGTTCATGCTCTGCGCGATCAGCGGTGCGGCGCGCTCGCAGGAGGTGGCCGAAAAGCGCCTCGCCGAGATCTACGCGATGACGCCGGAGCGCGCCGCGGAGACAAGCGTCTGGATTCGCGCCCAGTCCGACCGGTTGCGCGCCTACCTCAACTCGATCAAGGATCCGAAGATCCGGGCGCTGGTCCTCGACATGGTGAACAATCCACGCTCCACGGTGTTCAATCAGGGCGCGGAGAAGAACGCGTTCTGGTTCTCGCCCGCTGCAGGCGGTCCCGGACACCATTTCTACCCCGGCGGCCTGGCGGTGCACGCGGTCGAGAACATCGATATTTCGCTCGGCTGGGCGGACGCGATCGCGAAAGTGCACGGCGTGGACAACACCAATCGCGACATCATCATCGCGGCGCTGACGCTGCACGACTGGGCGAAGGTCTGGTACTTGTGGGACGCCGCGACCGGCACCATCAAGCGCCCGGACTGGTTTCCGGCCTATTGGGGCGGCGAACAGGGCATCGCCAAGTGGCGCTGGATGGGCGGCCACGGCGCCATCGTCTACGCCGAGCTGATGAAGCGCGGCGCGCCGGCCGAGCTCGTGATCGCGACCGCCGCGGCCCACTTCGATCCCTACTGGGACATCGACAGGGTGGACGGCAAGGAGGGCCTGAATGCGGCGCTGGCCGAGGCCGCGAAGCTTGCCGGCATGCCGGCGATCAAGGTCGATCCGGCCAGGCGCATGGCCGAATGGTGGAAGATCGTCTATTCGGACGGCTCGTGGTCGTACTCGCACTTCATCGCCGGCCAGTTCTCCCACAACTGGGCGCGCGACGTCGCCAAGGACCTCGGCATCGATCCCAAGTCAGCGCAGGCGAACAAGCTTGCGTACTTCGCGCTGTCGCGGTTGTCCGATTTCAAGCTCTACAGCCAGTATCAGGCGGCGGGCTTCGATGCCTCGGTGCCGAAGAAGGCGATCCTGGCGGTGCTGAAGGACTCCGCGGCCCAGGAAGTGCGGGGCCGCTGATCCGGCGCCTGCTGGCTGCGGCCGTCTTCGC
>JAYUHJ010000534.1:0-6629 GCA_043767065.1 Hyphomicrobiales bacterium
ATCGGCGAATGCGGCTGAGCGGCGCTCAGACCAGGTGCGGCGCTGCGTGCTGGACCTTGCTCTTCTTCGTGCCGGACTTCTTCGCGTCGGCGTCGGGACGGGCGAGTGGGTATTCGGCGCTGTCGTACAGGCGGCGGATGGCGGCGCAATCGAAGCGCGCCTCGTCGACCTCCAGATACGCGCCGAGCAGCAGCTCGGGCGGCAGATCTTCCACCGCGAAGCGGACTGCCTCGGCGGCGGTATCGAAGCGCCGATAGCCGGCCGGCCGGTTCGACTTGCGGTTCCGGCTCGGAAACAGCTCCGAAGGCTTGTTGAAATCGAATGCACTCATTTGGGCTCCTTGGCCGGCCGTCACTTCTTGAAGACCGACTCCGTTTGGTCGAGCTGTTTCAGGTCGAGCTGGTTTTCGAGCACGATGCGCTCGTGTGCATCGTGCGCGCTCTTGATACGATATTGATAGCCGCCCTGCTCTTCCGGCAGGAGCTGCGTAATCTGGTAACTCCCCGATGGCGCCGAGGAACGGTCGCTGCGCGCGGGGGTGAAACGCACGGCATCCCCGATCGCATATCTGTGCAACGTCAAATTCGTCTCCCGCTCGCGGCGGGCGCTTCCCGCCGCGCGAGAACGGTGCCCGGTCGGCGCCGGGGTATCGGTGGTTTAGCCGGAGCTCGTTTTCAGAAAACGCGGTTTCAAAAAACGCGGTTTTTGGCCCAGGCGTCGACGTCGAGTTGAGCCTGCTCTTTGCTCGTGCCGTATCTGGCGTTGATCATGGCGACGAGATCGAGCTTGCCGGTAAACGCGTTGGCTTCAACGTCGGAGATCTTGCTCCACTTGTCGTGGATGTCCTTGCGGCGGATCGTGTCGGGCTTGTCCACCACGCCGGAACGCACAGCCGGCGCAGCCGTCATAGCGTCCACATTCGGTCGCGTCACACGCGTACCGAATCCCGGGGTGCCCGTCTTGGTGTCATCGGTCATCCAAAAAACTCCTGAAATGGATCGGTGCAGTATCGCTTGAACGAACTTCATCCGGGGACGGAGGCAGATTAGAGCGGAATAGCGCTTTATGTGTGTTCGACGCCGCTAACATGCCGTTCAGCATGTTGCGCCTGACGCGGCGCGGCTTCGCCGAAGGAGTGAATCGACAGACGTATCGGCTCGGCTTAATCTTCATATGGTGCGGCAAGAGGCCATCGACAAGGAGTCGCGTACGATGACCCGAATTCTCGCGCTTGCAGCGCTGCTCTCCGCTTGCGCCCTCGCCTCGCCTGAACCTGCGCTCGCCGCCAAAGGCGGCTTCAAGGGCGGCTTTAAGCCGGTGCCGTTCCGCGCGCACGGCGTGTTTCGTCCGGTGACGCCGCGGACGCTTTCGCACAGCGGGCTGCCGGCGAAATTCCACGGCCATCATCACAAGAAGCACATCGTGCAGCCGGTCATCGTCGGTCTCACCGGCGGCGGCCTCGCGCTGCTCAATCCCGCGCTCTTCCCCGACGCCCCGCCGGTGCAGCCGGCGATCGTGCCGGTCGGTGGCTCGGTCGGCTGTACCACTGAGGACGTTACCGTGCCCGGCGGGATCGTCGGCATCATCCGCTGCTGAGGTTTCGCGATCCCGCTGCCGCGGCGCCGCCGCACTTGCGGCGAAGGTGCGCCGGATTAGCCGTCAAGCCGACCCATTCGGATGACGCAATCCTGATCGTGCGCGAATCAGGCGCATGCATTCAGCGAGGAACGAATATGACCGCTGTTCGAGCACAGAGAATCGCCGAGGACGACCCCAACGAGATCGAAGGACAGATTCGGGAATTCGTGCGCCGGGACGTCTCGGCGTTGCGCAAGCCCGAGCCGGTGGCCAATCCGACCGACGTCAGTCCGCTGATCCAGCGCGTCGCCGGCGCCTCGATGACCGAGATCGAAGGCCTGATCGCCGAGCTGCAACGCATGCGCGACTACCTGCGCAGCGAAGGCGAGCGCGTGCAGCGGGAGCTGGCGGCCTATGCGCAGGTCAGTGAAACTTCCTTGCGCTATTCCGAGATCATGTCCGACAATATGGAGCAATGGAAAACCGGCATGGCCACGGCGCGGGCCGAACGCGCCTGAACGCGCGAAAAACCGCACGCCGCCGACTGGAAAATGCCGGCGGCGGCGTGCATGATCGGCGAATGAAAACAGCCCGCTTTCTCATTCTTGCGCTCTTGCTCGTTCCCGCCGCCGCTCAGGCGCAGCGCGAGGCGCCCACCCCGCCATCGCCCGAGAACATCAAAGCGCAGTGCTGGATGAAATACGACAAGGAGCGCAAGCTCACGGTCGACCAGCGCCTTGTGCTGGTCGAGAAATGCGTCGCGGAGCGGTCGGCCGGCCAGGCGCGCTAGGCGCGGCGCCGCGCGGCGAAGGGGGAGCGATGCCTCTCTATATGCAGGCGCTCTTATGGGGCCTGCTGGCCGGATCGGCGTTGGTCATCGGCGCGGCGCTCGCCTCGGTGCCGCGCATTCCGCAGCGGCTGATCGCGGGGGTAATGGCCTTCGGCGCCGGCGTGCTGATTTCCGCACTTTCATTCGAGCTGATCGACGTAGCGCATAAGCGCGGCGGCCTGGTCGCCACCGCGCTCGGCTTTCTCGTCGGTGCGGCGGCCTTTACGGCCGCAAACGTCTGGATCACACGAAGCGGCGGGCATCACCGCAAGCGCTCGGCCGGCGACATGCAACAGCCGGCACATAAGGGCGGCGGGCTTGCCATCGCAGTCGGCGCGCTGTTCGACGGCATCCCGGAATCGGTGACCATCGGCGTCGGCCTGATCGCCGACCGCAACGTCGGGCTGGTGGCGGTGGCCGCCGTGTTCGTGTCAAACCTGCCCGAGGGACTTTCGAGCGCCACCGGCATGCGCAAGGCCGGTCGCTCCAACTTCTATATCTTCGGAGTCTGGGGCGGCATCGCGCTCGCCTGCGGCGTCGCGGCCATGCTCGGCAATATGCTGCTGGCGCAGGCGGACCCGGCGATCGTCGCGGTCGTGCTCGCGATCGCCGCCGGCGCGATCCTGGCCATGATCGTGGACACCATGATCCCCGAGGCGTTCGAGATCACGCACGAATACGCCGGCCTGATCACGGTATTCGGGTTTCTGACTGCGTTCGCGCTGGCGAAGTTCGCGCCGCACTGAAGAAGCGGCGAGAAAATTCAGCGCGCGGCGAGCTTTTCCCGGCCGGAGAGCCGAGCGGCAAGCACGAGTGCTCCGATTCCCGCGGCGGCGTAGAGCAGCGTCACCATCTCAAAATAGAAGAAATAGCGGCTGACGCGGCGGGTATATTCCGGCACGCCCAGCGCATAGAATTCACTGCCGAAGAAATAGCCGATATTGGAGATCACGAAGAAGGCGGCAACGCCGCCGGTGATCGCGCAAACGAATTTCCCGGCCGTCAGCCAATCGAGCCGTTCGGACTTACGCAGCTCAGATTTGCGCATCGTGCGGCCCGCGAGCCACAGCGCGCCATAGGCGGGCGCGAGCAGCACATAGCCACCGCTGATGCACGCATCGGCGACGCCGGCGACCCCGATGGCGAAGACATCGAGCAGCACCGCCTCGGCGAGAAAGGCCAATAGCCACCAGGGGCTCGCCAGCGCGAGGCCGGCGAGGAAATAGACCGCGGTGGAGGCGTCGGGCGCGATCGCGCCGACGCCGAAATGATGCACGCGCGTGGCCGCCATCAATACAGCCAGGAGCAGCGCGGTGAGCTTCTCGGCCCGGGATTCGAGGGTGAACATGGCGGCAAGCTAGAAGCCCGTGCCTTTCGTTGCAATAGAGCAAAATCTCCCGCCTTTCGGCCGCTCCCCACAGGCCAGATCGGCCAAAACCTTGACCGGCGCGCTTCCCCGCCGCATCGTTTCGGCGCGGATCAGGAGGCGGCCATGGGCGTTCGCACTATTCTCGCAACCACGTTCAGCACGGCGTTCATGTTTGCTGCGGCCACGCAGCCGGCGCCGGCCGCGAGCTGGCTCGAGATGAACTTCTGGATGTCGGGCCCGCGTTACGACGGCAATCTGCCGGCCTGCGACGATGCCAGCGCGCTCGGCAGGATTTCCGGCCGCTTCGCGCAGAAGGAAGGCACGTTCTGGGTCTTGGACCTCGCCATTACAGGGTTCGACAAGGTGCGCGAGATCGCTTTCCGGCCCTGGGGTCATGAGGCGATTCCGCGGCGTTACTGCAGCGCGCGCGTCACGCTCTCGAACGGCCGTGCGTCCACGGTGTTTTATTCGATCGCCGAGGACCTGGGCTTCATCGGAGCGAGCTGGGGCGTGGAATGGTGCGTGCAAGGCTATGACCGCAATCAGGCCTATGCCCCGAACTGCAAGATGGCCCGGCCCTAGGCGGATTCCATGCGCAGCCGTGTAGCCGTCGCGTTCCTGTCGCTCGTCCTGCTGCTGCTTGCTTCATTGCAGCAGGCGCACGCACAGAGACGCAACGACGAGCCCGGGCGGTTCGATTTCTACGTGCTGTCGCTCTCGTGGTCGCCGTCCTATTGTGAAAGCGCGCGCCGGGCCGATCCCGGCCAATGCGCGCAAGGGCGGCCGTTCTCCTTCGTGGTGCACGGGCTGTGGCCGCAGCATGAACGCGGCTATCCGCAATTCTGTCAGCAGCGCGCGGACTGGATCGCAGAGCCGTTATTGCGCTCGATGCTCGAGCTGATGCCGAGCCGCCAGCTCATCATCCACGAATGGCGCAAGCACGGCACCTGCTCCGGGCTCCCGCCGGAGGGCTATTTCGCGCTGGTGAAGCGCGCGCGCGAAAAGGTAACGATCCCCGAATCCTTCCGCCGCCTCGACGACTACCGCATGGTGTCGCCGAACGAGGTGGAGACCGCGTTCATGGCCGCCAATCCGGGGCTCGAACGCGACATGGTCGCGGTGGATTGCGACCGGCGCTATCTGCGCGAAGTGCGCATCTGCATGGGCAAGGATCTCGCGTTCCGCCCCTGCCCCGAGGTGGACCGGCGCGCCTGCCGCGAGCCGCGCATCGTGATGCCGCCGACCCGCGGAACCGCGCAACGGCTTTGAATTACCGCCACGCCTTCCATGCCGGAAGCTTCGCCGACGTGCTCAAGCATGTCGTGCTGGTGCGCACGATCCTGCATCTGCTCAAGAAGGACACGCCGTTCCGCGTGATCGAGACCCATGCCGGCGCCGGGCGCTACGATCTTTCCAGCGACAAGGCCGCGCGCACCGGCGAATGGCGCGGTGGCATCGGCCGCCTGACCGAGCAGCCGCTTACGGGCGAAGCGGCGGCGCTGATCGAGCCTTATCTCTCGCTGGTGCGCGCGGCCAATTCCGGCGACGCACCGAAAATCTACCCAGGCTCGCCGCTGATCGCGCGGGCGTTGTTGCGCCCGCAAGACCGCATGATTTTTTGTGAACTGCATCCGGAGGAGCGCGCGGCGCTGATCAAGAACACCGGCCGCGACCGGCGCGCGAAAGTCGTCGCGATCGACGGCTGGGCTGGGCTGAAAGCGTTCGTGCCGCCCAAGGAGCGGCGCGGGCTCGTGCTGATCGACCCGCCGTTCGAAGCCGCGGACGAATTCGCGCGGCTCGAAGCGGGGTTGCAGGAGGCGCACAGCCGCTGGACCACCGGAATTTTACTGGCCTGGTATCCGATCAAGGAGCCGCGCGAGACGCAGGCCTTCGCGCGCCGGCTTTCGCGCAGCGGAATCGAGAAAATTTTACGCATCGAACTCGCTGTCGCTGCCCACCGTCATGGCGAACGTCTCGTGGACTGCGGAATGATTGCCATCAATCCGCCGTGGATTTTGGAGCGTGAGATGAGTGTGGTTTTTCCGCAACTCGCAAAATCGCTCGCGCAGCAAGGTTCGGGTAACTATCGCATCGACTGGCTGGCGGGCGGGCGCTGAAAAGCGCGGAACGGCTTTTCAGCCGCGGGCGAATGTCTTAGGAAATACCGAATTGTGGGTCCGCAAGCTTGAAGTTCGGGGCGTGGTCGAGAGCAGGCGTCTGCCGGTTCCGTTTCCATCGCAACATCAAGCGCCGATGATTCCGGCGGGGGCTGACGCGTAGGTGGAAACGTAAGGAGTGTGAGGCCATGTCGATCACCGGCACCGTGAAGTTCTTCAATACCGACAAAGGTTACGGGTTCATCCGGCCGGACGACGGAACCCGCGACGTGTTCGTGCATGTATCCGCCGTGACCAGCTCGGGCCTCGGCACGCTCAACGAAGGCCAGCGGGTATCGTTCGAAATAGAGGACGACAAGCGCGGCAAGGGTCCCAAAGCTGTTAACCTGCAGCCCGCTTGAGCGGGCTTTCCCGCCGGGGATTGGGGCGGACATCATGATCTTGCGCAACGCATTGGCTTCGCCCTTCGGGCGCAAGACGCGGATCGGCGCCGCGCTGTGCGGCCTGGCCGATCGTGTCACGATCGAGAACGCCGACACCAACGATCCCAAGGACAGCGTGCGGGCGCAGAATCCGCTCGGCAAGATTCCGGTGCTGATCCTCGACGACGGCACGGCGATCTACGACTCGCGCGTGATCCTCGAATGTTTCGACGAACTTGCCGGCGGCGGACGCATCCTGCCGCGCGGCAGCATGGAGCGCATCGCAGCGCAGCGCCTGCACGCGCTTTGCGACG
>JAYUHJ010000535.1:0-15738 GCA_043767065.1 Hyphomicrobiales bacterium
GCCGGCGACTTCTCGCTGTTCGCGATGCTGATGGTGATCGCGGTGTTCTCGATGCTCGCGTCGAGCGTTCCTGCCGCGGTCTATGCCGCGACCGTTCCGGTCGCCGGCGCGGTGACGCTGTTCTATCTCCTGCGCGGCGCCCCGCAGGACCTGGTGCTCGCGGCGCTCACGGTCGCAGCCGAGAGCTATTTCATCATGGTGTCGAAACATCTGCACGACTCGGCGCTCTCGACGCTGGAGGCGCGTGCGCAGTTCGATTCTCTGATCGGCGAGGTCGAACAGTCCAAAGCCAAGTCCGACGAGACCGCGCGGCACGCGGAAGCCGCCAATCTCGCCAAGTCGCGCTTCCTCGCGCAGATGAGTCATGAACTGCGCACGCCGTTGAACGCCATCCTCGGCTTCTCCGAAGTGATGAAGAGCGAGATTCTGGGGCCGCATTCGACGCCGACCTATCGCGAGTACGCGGGCGACATTCACGGCTCGGGCCAGCATTTGCTCAACCTGATCAACGAGATCCTCGATCTGTCGCGCATCGAAGCGGGCCGCTATGAGCTGAACGACGAGGCGGTCACTCTCGTGCACATGGTCGAAGAGAGCCGGCATCTCCTGAAAATTCGCGCCAATAATCGCGATATCACGGTGCATGAGCTGTTCGAGCCCGACCTGCCCAAAATCTGGGCCGACGACCGGGCAGTGCGGCAGATTTGCCTCAACCTGCTCTCGAACGCCATCAAGTTCACGCCGCAAGGCGGCGAAGTGTGGCTCAAGGTCGGCTGGACCGTCTCGGGCGGCCAGTATTTGTCCGTGCGGGACAACGGCACCGGGATTTCCGAGGAGGAGATGCCGATCGCGCTCGCCCCATTCGGCCAGGGCTCCAACGCTATCAAGAGCGCCGAACAGGGCGCGGGCCTGGGCCTGCCGATCGTCAAGGGCCTGATCGAACTGCACGCGGGCACTTTCCTGATGCGCTCCAAGCTGCGCGAGGGCACCGAGGTGATCGTGACATTCCCTGCCGAGCGGGTGATGACGGCGCTCCCGCCGGTGCACGACGCCGTGCCGATCCAGCCGAGCATCGATGAAGACGCCGCCGATGCCACCAAGGAAGGCTGGCGGAGACGGGCTGCGGCAGTCTAGGATTTCAACGCTTGCCGCCGGCGCAGATTCGGCCGGCGCTGGGAGACGACAATGCCGTCGCTCGTGCGCGACATGATCGCGTGGTTGCGCTTCTACCTGATCGTGCCGATCCCGCCGATCGCCGGTGAGAGCGAGGCGGAAGCGGCTTCGCGCGATGAACCCACTTCGCCCGCCGCCGTGCAGGCGATACCGCTGGCCGGTGCCGTGGTCGGAGCGCTGGGCGGCGTTGTGCTGGTGATTGCCGCCTACGCGCAGCTCCCGGTCTTTATCGTTGCGGTGCTGGCGCTCGGGTTTCTTGCATTGGTAACGGGCGCGGCGGGTGAGAGCGGTTTCGCCGACGCCTGCCGGCGGCTCGGCGAGCATTATTGCCCGCGGGCCGGCGACGGCCGGCTCGCCCAGGCAAGCATCGTGGCGCTCGTATTCGCGGTACTACTCCGCGTCGGTACCGTCGAGGTGCTCACAATAGCAGGCGCGCTTAAGGTTGCGCTCGCGCTGGTGGCGGCGAGTGCGGTCGGCCGCTCGGTGGTCGTTCTGATACCTGCCTATATGAAGGAAGCGCCCGCGGAGGACCTCGGCCCGGCCGCGCCCAGTCAATCCGCCAACGCACAGTTCCTCGGCATCATCGCGCTCGGCATCGCCGCGGCGGCGATCCTGCCGACCTATGGGGTGGGTGCGGCGATCGGTGCGGTGGTGTTCGCTTTCTTGGTCGCGGTGCTGGCGGAAAATCTCGCCAGGAGCGTCGGGGCGACTGAAGAGCGTGATTTCCGCGCCGGGTCCGAGTTTGCCGCCGAGACCGCCTTCCTGTTCGCGCTGCTCGTCATCGCCCGCATACCCTGACGGCCGACGCTGGTGCGCACCGATCGCCTGCTCTGGATCGTGGTCGGCGGGCTGTGCTTGGCTATGGCCGCACTGGTGTGGCGTCACGAGGCCGGCAACGTTGCCGGAATTGAATCGGATTCGTTTGCCAGCCTGGTCTGGCTGCTTGCGCTTGCGCTCGTAATCGGCAGCGCGGTGTTTTCGCTGTTCTACGGACGGGGGATTGAGGCGGTACGCGCGGTGCTGTTCTGGCTCGTGCTCGTGGCCGGTCTCGCGCTCGGCTATACTTACCGCATCGAGCTGCAGGCCATCGCGGACCGGCTGCTTGGCGAATTCATGCCCGGGCATCCGGTGCCGCGAGCGGGCGCCGCCGCGGCCGTCGAAGTCGTGCGGGCGCCGGGCGGCGAGTTCACCGTGCGCGCAGACGTGAACGGCCGGCGCATCCCCATGCTCGTCGACACCGGGGCTACCAGCGTGGTGCTGACGCCGGAGGCGGCGAAGCTCGCGGGTCTGCCGGTGGATCTGCTGAAATACGATGTGCCGATCGAAACCGCCAAGGGCCGAGGGCGGGCCGCCTCGGTGACGCTCGACCGGCTCGCGGTCGGCAATATCGTGGAGCGGCGCGTGCCGGCGCTGGTCTCCGAACCCGGCGACCTCAAGACTAGCCTCTTAGGAATGAGCTTCCTGAACCGCCTCGAATCGTTCGAGGTGCGCGGCTCCCGGCTCGTGCTGCGCGCCAAAGGCGCGCGCTAGGCCGTGTACTCACAAATCGGACTTGTTGAACGCAGCTTGCTCAAGGTCCGCTTTTCATCCCACAGCGACCAAATAGCCGACATCCATGTAGGTCCGGGTAGTGCCACATCCGGACTCATGCGCTGCATAAAAATCGCGGAGACTCCACGGCAGCATTCTTGTCGCTCCCAACCTTCGGCATCATCTCTTTGGTATGTCGATCCTCACGCAAATCACCTCCGACGACGTGCTGGACACGGCTCATGAATGGCTTTGTCGGCGGCGACGGGACTATTCGGCCAACTCCGACGTGTGGGCGTTACGCCGCAACTGGCCGCGCGAGAAGGAGCAGATCAAGCGCGAACTTCTGTCTGGAAACTATCGCTTCTCGCTGCTGTCACGGATCACACTCAAGGATGGCGAAGACACCGAGCTGTGGTCGGCCCGCGATGCACTGGTTCTCAAAGCTCTTGCGATTGTGCTGGGCGAACACTTGCCGGTTTCGTCCCGTTGCACCCACATCAAGGGCCACGGCGGTGCCAAGTATGCCGTGCGCGAGGTCCGCGATCATCTCGCCGCCAACCGCTTCGTGCTGCGGACCGACGTGAAGTCCTACTACGCCTCCATCGACCACCTGATGCTGCTGGACCAGTTAGCGTTCCACATCAAGGATCGGCGGGTTCTAAACCTCGTGGGGCAATATCTGCGGCGAACATCGGAGCGCGGCGGGTCGTTCTGGGATTATGAGAAAGGCATCTCACTTGGTTGCCCGCTCAGCCCGTTGATGGGAGGCTTCTTTCTTAATGCGCTCGATGCGGCGGCCGCCAAGCTGCGATTGTTCTACGTTCGCTTCATGGATGACATCCTCATCCTCGCGCCGACACACTGGCAGCTTCGCCGTGCGGTGAAGGTGGTCAACCAGACGCTGGGAACCCTCAGCCTGGAGAAGCACCCGGACAAGACGTTTATCGGCAGGATCGAGCGCGGCTTTGACTTTCTTGGCTACCATTTCAGTCTGGCAGGGCTGACCGTGGCCAAGCAGACGATCACCAACTTCATCGAGAAGGCATCTCGGCTTTATGAGCAAGAACGGGGGACGGTCGCATCCGTCTCTCCGCTTGAGGTGTACGTCGGGCAATGGGTGCGGTGGGCAATGAGCGGAAAAATCGGCAATGTTTTTGGCAGCTCCAATGACGGTCAGGTCGCGGGTTCTGGTTCGCACGTTTATCGGAGCTCTCTAGACCATAACTCCAAGTAAACACCCAAAAAATCATCGCCATCCCGCGAAAATCCCCCCCGTCCCACCTCATCTCCGTAGTCGATCAACACGACATATGATAAATCAGGGCAGAGAGGTAACGATAACAACACGGTTCAGGTGCGGCTGTTCCTCGCATTCACCCTACGATACGCCTGAAGGATCCCTTCTAGCGTCTTCGACGAGGGGGTAGGGGGAAGATGATTTTATCCATTTGGGATTTCCCTGAAACCTTAGTTCTACGCTTGGTTTTTTGCGCGGCCAGATGATGCGGGGTGGCTGCTGGTGGGGTCGCGACGACCAGGCCGATTCCGAAACCACCGACGGCGCTTGCGGGGACACTAGCAAACGATAGGGACGACAACAAAGCGACGGCGAATATGATCGTGCGGTTAAACATGACCTGTTCCTTGTGTTGGCGTGAATTGCCCGACACCTTCCATCCTCCCATCGCCTGAGTCCGCCCGATAAGACGGTAACGCCGAGTTGTACCCGCAACACGTCAAGGCATCAAGCATCGGCTTGAGCGAGGACGGCGAGAACGACGACCCGCCCGCACTGCACTAAGCGCCGTCGCGAAATGACTGCTTGGGGTCTTGGTTGTGCAAAAACGCCCTTGCCGAGGCATTGACGCGTCGCGAACTCAGCGAGGTGGCGATGCGCGGTCATTTTTCCGGATGTGACGGCTTTTGCGACTTTAGGCCCACATGCCGGTCCGGGATTCCGGTCGCGATCGCAACTGCTGGCGGCTCGCCAGCAACGTCGGGCAGGCGATGAGCGGCGAGCGGCGCAATAAAGCGATTGCGCCCTACGATCTATCACAAAGGGCCAATATGCTGGCACTCGTGCGGCGTTCGAAAAAACCTCCGTTTTTGAGAGCACGAAAATCGGCGGGTGCCCGCCTAGCCGCGCTTTCAGCGCCGCTGCAAGTGCGTTGCAGCATCCTGACACTGCGTTCGTCTCCTTCGGGTCAAACTGAGAAGAACTCAACCTGAACATATCTCTTCCGGGTTGCCCCGATAGCGGTCATACGACGGCCGCACTTGCAAGCTGGCTGCCAACTATCTCGCCTTCATCCCTGCTTGCGTCAATACGGCTATGGCTGCGTGTTAATGAGTCCACGCCTTAAGGCAACAGGCTGAAGAGAAACCGGATCGCGACCGCGAGCAGGAACAGGCCGAAGGCCGTCTCAAGCTTTCGACGCGACCACTGGTGCGCGATCTTGGCGCCGTAGGGCGCGGTCAATACGCTGGCCGGCGCGAACAGCAGAAGCCCCAGGAACGAGACGTAGCCGACCGAGAGCGGCGGCATCAGCGCCTGGTGCTGCCAGCCCGCCAGCATGTAGCCGATCGTGCCCGGGATCGAGATGAATACGCCCACGGCCGACGACGTGGCGACCGCGACGTGGATGGTCTGGCCGTAGAGCGTCAGGAACATCGTCGAGAACGCGCCGCCGCCGACGCCCATGAGCGCGGAGAGCAGGCCGATGGCGAAGCCAGCGCCGATCGTCACCGGAGGTTTCGGCAAGTGGTCAGCGATCTGCCAACTCGCGCGGCCGAACAGGAGCTTGAGCGCCATGGCGATAGTCATGACGATATAAATCGACTTGAAGACCGCGCTCGACGCGAAATAAGCGACGACTGCTCCGACGATCACACCAAGCACGACCGGCGCGGCCCAGAGCCTAAGCACGTCCATGCGCACGGCGCCCTTGGCGCGATGCGCGATGAAGGAACGAATTGAAGTGGGGACGATGAAGGCGAGCGAGGTGCCGATGCAGAGATGGAAGCTCACCGCGTCGGGCACGTTGAGCAGGCGGAAAACCTCGTAGAGCACCGGCACGATGAGGATGGCGCCGCCGATGCCGAGCAGCCCCGCAAAAAAGCCGGCCAGGCTGCCGGCGACCAGGATCGCGACCGCGAGCAGCGCGAGCTCGCCCGCCGGAACGCCGAAGAAGGTCATGCGGCGGCGTTCCGGGCGAACTCAATGGGCGCGTCGAGAACCTTGGCGAGCGCCTCGCGCAGCGCGGTGGCGTCCGCGCCGGGACGGATCGCTTCGGTGGAGAGATGGCGGCGGAAGGCCCGCGCGCCGGGGCGGCCGTTGAACAGGCCGAGCACGTGGCGCGTTACGTCGTGCAGCCGCGCGCCGGAGGCAAGCACACGCTCGATATAGGGCATCAGCCGCTCAATCGCCTCGCGCGCGTCGGCGGCGGGCGCGGGTTCGCCGAAAATCTCCGGATCGACGGCAAGCAGCAAATCGGGGCGCTCGTAGGCGGCGCGGCCGAGCATGACGCCGTCCACGTGTTCGAGATGCCGCGCGGCTTCGTCGATGTCCACGATGCCGCCATTGATGACGATCGGCATATTCGGCAAGCGCGCCTTCAGCCGATAGACGCGGCCATAATCGAGCGGCGGGACGTCGCGGTTCTCGCGCGGCGAAAGGCCGTCGAGCCAAGCCTTGCGCGCATGCACGATGAGCGCGTCGCAGCCTGCCGCGATCACGCGATCGGCGAAACGGTCGAGCGATTCCTCGGTATCCTGCTCGTCGATGCCGAGCCGGCACTTGACCGTGACTGGAACCGCGACCGCGGCCTTCATCGCGGCGACGCAATCGGCCACGCGTTCGGGTTCGGCCATGAGACAGGCGCCGAAGCGGCCGCTCTGCACGCGGTCGGACGGGCAGCCGACGTTGAGATTGATCTCGCCGTAGCCGAGGTCGGCGCCGATTTTCGCCGCCTTGGTCACCTCGCGCGGGTCGGCGCCGCCGAGCTGCAGCGCCACCGGATGCTCGAACGGATCGAAGCCCAAGAGCCGCGCGCGGTCGCCGTGGATCACGGCGCCGGTGGTCAGCATCTCGGTATAGAGAAGCGCCTTCTTCGTGAGCAGCCTATGGAAATAGCGGCAGTGGCGGTCGGTCCGCTCCATCATCGGCGCCACGGAAAAGCGCCACAAGCGGGCATGCGAAGCAGTCATGCCCCTTCCTGCCAGATCGGGGGACGGGATGCCACCCGTCCCCGCGCATGGCAGATGCTACGAGGACAGCGCTATTGCGTTCCTTCGAGGCCCAGCTTCTTGACCAGCGCGCTCCATTTTTCTCGCTCGGACTTGAGGTATTGCTCCGTCACAGCGATCGAAGGCGGATCGAGCGGAATGAGGCCCAGCAGGGCGACTTTCTGCTGCATTTCCTTGTCGGACATGATCCGGGTCATCTCGTCGTGCAGCTTGACGACGATCTCGCGCGGCGTCTTGGCCGGCGCGAACAGCATATGCCAGGACACCGCTTCGAAGTCGGGGGCGCTTGCGGCCTCGGCGAACGGAGGAACGTCCGGAAGGAGGGGCAACCGCGTCAAGGCCGAAACCGCGAGCGCACGCAGCCGGCCGTCGCGGATCAGCGGGAGCGAAGCGCCCGCCTCGGCGAAGCCGAGATGCACGTGGCCGGCGGCGATGTCGGTGATCGACTGCGGGCTGCTGCGGTATGGAATGTGATTGAGGTCGATACCGAACCGCTGCTTCATGAATTCAATCGACAGGTGCTGCACCACTCCCGGTCCGGGCGAGCTATAGGTGAGCGGGGTGGTGGCGTCCTTGGCGTACTTGATCAGTTCGGGAACCGAGCGGATCGGCAGCGCTGGATTGACCACCAGGATCATCGGCGATTTCAGGTACCAGGAGATCGGCACGAAATCCTTTTCCGCGTCGTAGTTGACCTGCTTGAACAGGGCCAAGTTGATCGCCATGGCGGAGCTGGTGGAGATCAAAAGCGTGTGTCCGTCGGCCGGCGCGTTCGCGACCGCGACGGCTGCCAGCATGAGCGACGCACCCGGCTTATTCTCGATGATCACCGGCTTGCCGAGACTCTGCGACAGTTTCTCGCCGTACATGCGCGCGATCACGTCCATGCCGGTGCCGGCCGCCAAGGGTACGACGATCGTGATAGGCCGAGACGGATAGGCCTGGCTGAGCGCCGGCGAATTGGCGCCGAGCGCGGTCAAGGCGAGCGCTGCGAGCGCCCAACGTACGAGCTGGAACATTTCCTTACCCTCCCCGTGACTTCTTGTTCTGAAGCGTGGCGTTTGCCGGATTTGAAGAAGAATTTCGGGTAAGCATAGGTCCGGTCATCTATCCTAACAAGGCACATGGCCAGCGCCGCAGCAGAGCGGCCGCTCCAGGCTGGGAATGCAAACGGCAGGCGGATGCAGAAAACGAAGGAACGGGTTGCGCTCGTATCGATATTCGCCTCGGCGGGGCTCACGCTCGCCAAGACGGTGGTCGGATTCATGTCCGGCTCATTGGCGATCCTGTCGGAAGCGGGCCACTCGCTCGCCGACCTGGTGGCCACCGTCATCACCTATTTCGCCGTACGCATGAGCGGCAAACCGGCGGACGAAGAGCATCATTACGGCCACGGCAAGATCGAGAGCGTCTCGGCGCTGGCGGCCACCGCGCTCCTGTTCGTGCTCGCGGGCGTCGTGTTCTGGGAATCGGGCCAGCGGCTGTTCGGCGACCACGGTCATGCGGTCGAGGCCACGATTTGGGCTTTCGGCGTAATCATTTTGTCGATCGTGGTCGATTTCTTCCGCGCGCGACAATTGCGCAAAGTAGCCAAGGAATCGTCGAGCCAAGCGCTGGAAGCCGACGCGCTGCATTTCGACTCCGATTTATGGTCCTCGCTCGCGGTGCTGGTGGGGCTCGGCGCCGTCGCGATGGGCTATCTGTGGGCCGACGCGGTCGCGGCAAGCGTGGTCGGTGTGCTCATCTGCGTGGCTGGCTGGCGGCTGGCGCGGCGCACCATCGATACGCTCACCGACACGGCACCCGAAGGCGCCGCGCAAAGGATCACAGCGATCGCGCGGCGCGTCGGTGGCGTGGTCGCGGTGGAGCGCGTGCGCGCCCGCCAGGTCGGCCCGCAATTGTTCGTGGAGCTTGGCGTTGCGGTGAGCCGGCTGTTGCCGCTCGACCGGGTATCCGCGGTTCAGAGCGAATGCAGCGCCGCGATCCGCAAGGCATTGCCCGAAGCCGAAGTGACGGTGACGATCACGCCGAAGGCACTCGACAACGAGACGGTGCTCGAGCGCGTGATCGTGATTGCGCGTAACCGCGGGCTCGCGGTGCATCACATCATGGTCCACCAGCTCGCGGGCGGGCCCGCGATCAGCCTCGATCTGGAAGTCGACCGCGCCATGCCGCTCGGCAAGGCGCACGAAATCGCCAGCGGCCTGGAAGAAGCGATCGGCGAGGACATCGGCGGCAAGGCGGAGGTCGAAACCCATATCGAGCCGATGCTGAGCGCCGGCATTGCGGGCCGCGACGCGCTCGAAAAAGTACGGGCGGAGATCGCTGCGTTGATGCGCGAGCTGGTCCCGGAGAAAAGTCCGCTCGGTGACGTGCATGAGGTGCGCGTACGCGAGACGCCGCTGGGGCTGGTGGTGAATTTCCATTGCCGCGCCGACCCGGCGCTCTCGGTCGAAGCGGTACATGCGGCGGTGGACGAGTTGGAGCGCCGGCTCAAGGAGCGCCAGCGCGACGTGCACCGCGTGATCGGCCATGCCGAGCCGGCGTAGGAAACTCCGGTTGCGGCCCAAAAAGCGACTTTTTTCGTCGCTTGACTCTAGACAAGCGACTCAAACTTCGATTCTTATAGGGTGATTCGGGGAGATGCGGCACATCGCTCCGACGATGTAGGTACGGGACTCCGGGGAGGCCTGCGATGGCGCGCACCAACGCGGCCAGCGCTTCCTTTCAGACTCAAAATTTGCGCGGGTTCGCTCACTCGCTGCATCGTCCTGTGCTGCAGCGCCTGCTGACAGCCGAGCCGTTGTTGCGCCGCGCGGTGCCGATCCTGATCGTCGCCTTCATTGCCGCGGTCGCGGTCGGCGCCGTGGTGCAGATCACCAATCATCGCCAGGAGACGATCGACGACGCGGGCAAGGAGCTGGCGCTGCTTTCGTTGTTGCTGGGCGAAGACCTCACGCGCCGCACCGGCGACGATACTGTAGCGACCAAGGCGCAGGCGACGCTGCGCGACGCGCCGGCTCTGGCTACCGCCCGCGGCCGGCGCCTCTATATCACCGAGGCTGGAGGGCGAATCCTCGCCACGGCCCCGGAGGGGAAATTCCCCGCCACGCTGCTCGATGTGCTGGGTCCGGGCCAGGCGCTGACCGTACTCGCCGAGCGAGCAGGCGTGATGGAGGTCGCGCTCGCCGACGGCACGCTCGCGCTCGTCACGGTGCGCACGCTGACTGCGCCGTTCGGACAGATCGCCTTGTTGCAACCGCGCGACACCGTGCTCGAGCGTTGGCGCGGCAACTCCGCGCTCACCATCACGCTCATCACCACCACCGGCTTTGTGCTGCTGATCCTCGGCTTCGCCTTTCACTGGCAATCGACGCGCGCGCAAGAAGCCGACACGATCTACGAACTGGTGCGTACGCGCTTCGATACCGCGCTCAACCGTGGACGCTGCGGGCTGTGGGACTGGGACTTGGCGCGCGGCCGCATCTATTGGTCGGACTCCATGTTCGAGATTCTCGGGCTGGAGCCGCGCGAAGAGCTGCTGTCATTCTGGGAAGTCGACGACCTGGTGCACCGCGAGGACGGGCGCCTGTACGACATCGCGACGCAGCTCGCCGACGCTTCCGACGGCGTGATCGACCGCGCCTTCCGCATGCGGCACGCCAACGGCGACTGGGTCTGGCTGCGCGCCCGCGCCCAGCTCGTGCGCTACGACGGCGACGACAGTCCGCACCTGATCGGCATCGCGGTCGACACCACCGAGCAGCACAAGCTGGTGGAGCGCACCGCCACCGCCGACATGCGGCTGCGAGACGCGGTCGAGAATATTTCCGAGGCCTTCGTGCTGTGGGACGCCGAGAGCCGCTTGGTGCTGTGCAATTCCAAGTATCAGCAGCTGCACGGACTGCCCGAGGAAATGACCGTGCCCGGCACGGCCTACGAGGACGTGCTTGCGGTCGGCCGCCAGCCGATCGCGCGCACTGCGCTCAAATCCGACGGCAAGCCCGAGGAAGGCGCGCGCTCCTACGAGGCGCAGCTCGCCGACGGCCGCTGGCTCAAGATCAGCGAGCGGCGCACCAAGGACGGTGGGCTGGTCTCGGTCGGCACCGAGATCACGCAGATCAAGCGCCATGAAGAGCGGCTGATGGAGAGCGAGCGGCAGAAGATGGTGACGATCGCCGATCTGCGCCGCTCGCAACAGACGCTCGAATACCAGGCGCAGCAGCTCGCCGAGCTCGCGCAGAAATATGCCGAGGAAAAAACCCGCGCCGAGAACGCGAACCAGTCCAAGTCAGACTTCCTGGCCAACATGAGCCACGAGTTGCGCACACCGCTCAACGCCATCATCGGCTTCTCCGAGATCATGGAGTCGGGCATGTTCGGCCCGCTGGGTTCGGAAAAATACACCGAATACTGCGAGGACATTCGCGAGAGCGGGCGCTATTTGCTCGACGTCATCAACGACATTCTCGACATGTCGAAGATCGAGGCCGGCCGCGTGCGGCTGCAGTTCGAGGACGTGCGGCTCGACGAGCTGGTGGCCGAGACCATGCGGGTGATGTCGGTCAAGGCCGACGAGAAAGGACTCAAAGTCGAGTCGGAGATCGCGGCAGGAATGGCCATGCGCGGCGACCGCCGGGCGTTGAAGCAAATCCTGCTCAATCTGCTCTCGAACGCCATCAAGTTCACCCAGGAGGGCGGCCGCATCGTGGTGCGGGCGCGTATCTCGCGCAATTCCGCGATGTTGCTGATCGAGGATTCGGGCATTGGCATTCCCAGAATTGCGTTGCAAAAGCTCGGCCGGCCGTTCGAACAGGTCGAGAGCCAATTCACCAAGACCCACAAGGGCTCGGGCCTGGGGCTGGCCATCGCGCGCTCGCTGGCCGAGCTGCACGGCGGCGCCATGCGCATCCGCTCGGTCGAGGGCATCGGCACAGCCGTCATCATCCGGCTGCCGCTCGAGGTGCGAAAGCAACTCGCGGCCTGACGGCCTATTCCGTTTCCGCTTGGTGCCATAGCCGGTCGTGAGGGGCAGCATGTGCCGCCGCTTTCCGCCACCCTAGAGGTTCAAGGAGCATGTGGATTAGAATACATTCCGTGGCATACGATAAAGGAGCGGGATCATGATCGAGTGGTTCGATGATCTCGTTCTCGGCATGCGCTTCAAGAGTCCCGATAAGCAGGTCACGCGCGAAGATATCAAGCGCTTTGCATCGGAGTTCGATCCCCAGCCCTACCATCTCGACGAGACAGCTGCCGAGCGAACGCCATTGAAAGGCCTCGCTGCCTCGGGCTGGCATACGGCAGCGATCGCGATGCGATTGGTCGTCGAGGTTCGCCCGTTCGGGCCGCACCCTCTTTTGGGGCTCGGCGTGGACGACTTGCGGTGGCTTGCCCCCGTGCGTCCCGGCGATGTGATCCACGTCGAAGGCGAGGTGATCGAGCTCACACCATCAAAAACGAAGCCGCAGGGAGTCGTGCGAGTCAAATGGACGGCATTCAATCAGCACGGCGACCCCGTCTACACCTTCACCCCGATCGGCGTGGTGCCACGTCGCCCGAGCGGATCAGCCGCACACTAGATATGTAGCCACCGGCAGGAGCGCACGTCCGGTCCGGATCAAACTGAGACATTTCCTACGTTTCTAGGAGCCGCTTGAAGCTGGCGCGCACGCGTTTCTGCGTGTCGATCAAATGCGCGTCGAGCGTCGTGAAATCCGGCAGGCCCGCCGCGCGGGCGAGCAGCGCGAGCAATCCGGGCCCCGCCTGCTTCGGATCGAACGGCCTAGACAGGCAGAGCCGCAGAATCTGCCCAAGATCGGCATAGAGCTGCCAGGCGCTGCGCAACAGTTCACTATCGGCGGTGTCGAGCAAGCGCAGCGATTGCGCCTGGGCGAGCACGCGGCCGGCATTGGTGTCGAGGATTTCCGGCCGGCTGGCCGCCTGCACGAGCTGCAAATGTTGCACGATGAATTCGATATCGGTGAGGCCGCCGGCGGCGTTCTTGAAATCCCAACGGCCCCCCTCGCCTTTCTCGGCGGCAATGGCGCGGCGCATTTCCGCCGCGTCGCGGCGCACCATCGCTGCATCGCGTTTCATACGCAGCACACGCGCGACCTCCTTCTCGACCCGAGCCTTGAAGCCGGGCGGAGCGGACACGACCCGGCCGCGCGTCAGCGCCATATGCTCCCAGGTCCAGGCCTCCTCGCGCTGGTAGATGCGGAAACTCTCGATCGCCGTCGCGATCGGGCCGGAGCGGCCCGAGGGCCGTAACCGCAGATCGACATCATAGAGCTTGCCTGCGTTCGTCGGAATCGTGAGCGCGCTCACCAGCCGTTTGGTCAAGCGTGCGTAGTAATCGGTCGCGTGCAGAGGCCGCGGACCGTCGGACTCGGGGTGCTTGGGGTCGAAGTCATAGAGCAGGAGGAAGTCGAGGTCGGAGCCGGCCGTCATCTCGCGGCCACCGAGCTTGCCCATGGCGAGCACCGCGCTTTCGCCGCGCTTGATGCGGCCGTGCTGGGCGGCGAAGCGCTCACTCACCGAACGGTGCAAGGTGCGGATCACGACCTCGGCGAGCGCGGTATAGGCTTCGCCGGCGCGGGCCGCCGACAGCGCGCCGGACAACACGCGGACGCCGATCAGAACCAGATGCTCGCGGCCGAAGCGGCGCACGCGGTCGAGCAACTCTTCCTCGTCGGGCGCGTCCTTGATCGCAAGGTCGAGCCGCTTGGCGAGAACTTCGGCGCCGGGCGGTTCGCCGAAGAAAGTCGGATCGAGCAGGCCGTCGAGCACCGAAGGCGCCGGCGCCACGATTTCCGCCAACCGCGGCGCGGTGCCGAAGATGGTGCCGAGCAGCTGCACCAGATCGGGATGCGTGCGCAGCGCCGCGAGCAGGCGGATACTGCCGGGAAGCTCGGTGAAGAAGCGGTCGGCGGCGAGAAACGCCGCGTCGGCGTTGCCGGTGCGGGCGAGCGCGTCGAGCAGCGCGGGCAAAATCGCTTGCAGATCGGCCCGCGCGGCTTCGGGCCGTAGCGAGCGGTGTTTGGCGGCCAGCCAGCCGCGCACAATTACGCTGGCACCGCGCGGGTCCTTGAAGCCAAGGCGGGAAAGGGTCTCCAGCGTCTCGCGGTCGTCGGTATCGACCAGGAAAGCGAGCTTGCCCTCGATGATGGCGAACGGCGGCGCGTCCTCGAACAGGCGGCCGTAGTGGCCCTGCACGCGGCGCAAGTGCGCGACGAGCGTCTTGGCAAAAGCTTTGTTGCCGGAGGCGCCGAAGAAGCGCGCGAAGCGCTCAAGCGCATCCGGTTCGGCGGGAAGCGTATGGGTCTGCTCGTCGGCTACCATCTGCAGGCGGTGCTCGACACGGCGGAGGTATTCGTAGGCGGCGGTCAGCTCGTCGCGCGCTTCCTTGCCGATCCACCGCTCGGCTGCGAGCGCGTCGAGCGCCTTCAGCGTCTCTGGCGTGCGCAATGCCGGCGAGCGGCCGCCGGCGATCAATTGCTGGGTCTGCACGAAGAATTCGATCTCGCGGATGCCGCCGCGGCCGAGCTTGATGTTGTGGCCGGCGACCGCGATCTGCTCGTGGCCGCGGAAAGCGTGGATCTGCCGCTTCATCGCGTGCACGTCGGCGATCGCGGCGTGGTCGAGATAGCGCCGCCAGACGAAAGGCGAAAGCTCGTTGAGGAACGCTTCGCCGGCCGCGATATCGCCGGCGCAGGACCGCGCCTTGATGAAGGCCGCGCGCTCCCAGGTCTGGCCCTCGCGCTCGTAGTAAGCAGCGGCGAAGTCGGTCGCGACCGCGAGCTGAGTCGAACCCGGATCGGGCCGCAGGCGCAGATCGACGCGGAACACATAACCGTCGGGCGTGCGCTCCTGCAGCATGCGCACCAGATCGCGAGCGAGGCGGATGAAGAAGGGCGCGGGATCGAGGCCGTTCACCTTGGCATGCGGATCGTAGAGTAGGATCAGGTCGACATCGCTCGAATAATTGAGCTCGCCGGCGCCGAACTTGCCCATGGCGAGTGCAAAAAAGCCGGAGCCTTCGCCCGGCCGCTTCGGGTCCTTGAGCTTGAGTTTGCCCCCGCGCTGCGCGGCGAGAAGAAGAAAGTAGACCGCGGCGCCGACGGCAGCATCGGCAACGGCAGTCAGCGCGCGGGTCACTTCCGCAAGTGGCCAAGCGCCGCCGATATCGGCGAGCGCGACGAGCAAGGCTGCATCGCGCCGCGACTGGCGCAGCGTGCGCATGACCGCCGCTTCGCTCTTGGCAGCACGGGCGGCACGGATGCGATGGATGATCTTTGCGAGCTCCTGCTCGGGAGACCCGGCAAGCAAGGCGCGCAGGACAGCAAGATCGCCTCGCGCGATTTCCCACAGAAACGGCGAGCCCTCGGCTAGGCCTTCGAGCACGCGCCGGGCGCGCGGGTATTTCCTGAACAGCGCGGCGAACTCGCGAGCGAGTTTTTTGCCGGAACCCGCAAGCGCCTCGTCGAACTTGGCCGCCGCGGCCTTCGGCGCGAGCGGGCGCGGCGCCTCGGTGAAGCGCGCAGCAAGCGGCAACAGGTTTTTGGGTTTCGTCTTGCGCAAGGCCATCCCCTCACCCCTTCCTAGATCGGGGTGCGGGTGTCAAACCGCCGGCTTCGCGCCTGCCGGGATCGAAAGCGTAACGCGCAGGCCCGGCGCGTTGTCTTCAAGCTTCAATTCGCCGCCATGCAGCCGCGCCACCGCGGCCGCGAGCGACATGCCGAGCCCGGCGCCGGGCTGGGTGCGGCTGGCTTCGAGCCGCACAAA
>JAYUHJ010000536.1:0-2796 GCA_043767065.1 Hyphomicrobiales bacterium
CGAGTTCCGGGTTCTCCATGATGAGGGATTCGGTGAGCTCGAGCTTCAGCGTCCCGGGCGCGCAGAGATTGCGCGCCAGCACCGCCTTCACGTCCTGGATCAGGTCGTGACGCAGAAGCTGGCGGGACGAGATGTTCACGCTGGTGAAGATCGGCACCACGCCGGGCATCGCGCGCTGCCACTGCACGAGCTGGCGCGCGGCGCGCTCGAGCACGAAATGTCCGAGATCGACGATCAGGCCGGTCTCCTCGGCGATCGGGATGAACTCCGACGGACCCAGCCGCCCGAGTCGCGGATGGTTCCAGCGCATCAGCGCCTCGAAGCCGGCGATGGTGCGGTCCTCCAGCCGGATCACCGGCTGGTAGAGGATCGTCACTTCCTCGCGCTCGAGCGCGCGCCGCAGGTCAGACTCCAGCGTCAGCCGGTCGATCTTTTGCGAGCGCATCGCGGCCTTGAACACCTCGATCTTGTCGGCGCCGGAGCGTTTGGCGTGATACATCGCCAGCTCCGCGTCCTTCAGCACCTCTTCGCGGCGGCGCGTCTGGCCGTCCACCAGCACGAGGCCGATCGAGGCGGTGAGAAAAATCTGCCGTTCGCCGAAGCCGATGGGTGCGCGCAAGGTGCGCCGGATGGTGTCGGCGAAGGCCGTGATGCGTTGCGGGTCGCGCTCGGATAGCAGGATCAGCCCGAACTGGTCGCCGCCGATGCGCGACAGCGTATCCTGCGGCTTGAGCAATCGGCCGAGCCGGCGCGCGACGGTCAGCAGGATCGAGTCGCCGACCGCCATGCCGACGCTCGTGTTGACCTGCTTGAAGCGGTCGAGATCGATGACCATCACGGTCGGCCGCATGTGCTCGTCGGCCCGCGCGAATACGATCGCGGCGTCGAGCCGGTCGAAGAACAGCTCCCGGTTCGGGAGCCCCGTGAGGTTGTCGTGCACCGCGTCGTGCAGTAGCCGCTCCTCGGCGACCTTCTGCTCGGTGATGTCGGTGATGGTTCCGACCACGCGCAACACCTCGCCGTCGGTGCCGACCACGGGCCGCGCGCGCAACGTGAACCACCGGTAATGGCCGTCCTCGCCGCGCAGGCGGAACTCGAGTGTGATGCGGCCGCGGCGCTGCTCGAGTACGCTGTCGAGCGCCATGCGGAAGCTGTCGCGATCGGTCGGGTGCAGATATTCGAGCCAGCCCGCGGCCGCTGTCTCCAGCGTGCCGCGCTTGAGGCCGAGGAGCTGCTCGGCCTCGGCGCTGGTATAGATCTGGTCGCGGTCCACGTCCCAGTCCCAAACCAGGTCGCCGGCACCCGTGAGCGCGAGCGCGCGCCGCTCCAGGTCGTTGACGATACCGTCGGCGCCGACGCCGGCGAAGGCGTGCTGCATCACCGTGAAGCCGATCAGCATCACGATCAGCACCAGGCCGCCAAGCAGTGCCGGGCCGATCAGGTCGTTGGTCAGCACACCCGCGACCGCGAAGCCGGCGGTGATCACCCAGACCGTGAACAGGAACCAGGTCGGGATCAGTAGCACCGCGCGATCGAAATTGTGGGTCGCCAGATAGACGACGAGACCGAAGCCAAGGAGCGCGACCGCGAGCAACGAGATTCGCGCGATGCCGGCGGCGATCGCCGGATCGATGAACGCGAGCGCGACAAGGAGCGCGAGGAAGACCAGCCAGCCCACCGCTACGTGCGAATAACGCACATTCCAGCGCGCGAGATTGAGATAAGCGAAGATGAAGACGATGAGCGTCGCGGCCAGGATCGCTTCGCCGGCCGCGCGCCAGAATTGTTCCGTCGCGGGCGTCAGCCCGAACACCTTGGCCCAGAATCCGAAATCGACGCCGATATAGCCGAGCACCGCCCAGGCGAGCGCGGCGGCGGCCGGGAACATGATCGAGCCCTTCACCACGAACAAGATGGTGAGGAAGAGCGCCAACAAGCCGGCGATGCCGATGACGATGCCGTTATAGAGCGTGAAGCTGTTGACCTTACCCTTGTAGGCTTCCGGTTCCCAAAGATAGAGCTGCGGC
Organism: Hyphomicrobiales bacterium; assembly: GCA_043767065.1. Taxonomy (GTDB): domain Bacteria; phylum Pseudomonadota; class Alphaproteobacteria; order Rhizobiales; family Xanthobacteraceae; genus JAHFPN01. Next base: position 2,028 of record JAYUHJ010000536.1, read on the forward strand.
AGCAATCCCGAACTGAGCTCGGCGACGAAGGTGATCGTCGTGCCCGGATCGAGCGTGACGAGGAATACGTCAGCTCCGATCGCCGGTTGACGCTCCGGCCGGAAGCCTTGGCTCGGAGTCACGGCTTGGATGCGCGTCGTGCCGAGGTCGGGCCAGAACAGGCCCGAGCCCGCCATTTGATAGTGCGGCGCCACGATCAGCCGGTCGACCTGCTCGTCGGTGTTGTTGGCGAGCGCGAACACCGCCCAGTTGGTCGTGCCTTGCGGCGTGCGCGCGCGCACTTCGATCCGGCGCACGATGCCGTCGGGGCCGGGTGCGATCGAAACCTGCAGCTTGTCGGCATCGGTGGTGTAGCGCTCGGTCTGCGGCAGGACGTCGAAAGCGGGAGTCTTGAGCCGCACCGCGATCGCTTCGACGGCAAGGGCAGGCAGCACGCCGGCCGGGGCGAGGAGCGCAGCTAACGCAAGTACAATACGAACGAACCGCAAGTGCGAACTCCCGGACGCGGCCCGCGTGTGGCCGATCGGCCGCAGAGAATTAGCCCCAGCTTGGGGCGGCGGCAAGGCAAGGCTCAAGGGTTCGGTCCGACGATGGACCCGAGCATCCAGGTCTCATTCTTCAACGCCGCCGCGCGCATCCAGGGCCTCCTCACGGGCGACGTGGCGAACACGAACGTCACGGCCCTCGACGTCGCCGGGCAGTGCGGCGCCACCGGAGTCGCGCCGCTCACCGAGCAGATCGATGACCTGATCGTCTTCGCGCAGGTCGC
>JAYUHJ010000537.1:0-6590 GCA_043767065.1 Hyphomicrobiales bacterium
TCTTGAAGATCGGAGATTCTTCCACCATTCAGGTGTCGATGTCATTTCCTGTCTTCGCGAGTTATTTCGAGCGATCACACTCCGGCGATTTGGAGGGGCCAGCACGATCGACATGCAACTGGTGCGAACCGTAACTGGATATCGCGAAAGAACTATTCGGCGAAAGCTGTACGAAATTCTCTTGGCGTGGATTATTCAGTTTCGCTACACGAAGTTTGAAATCTTGCGATCCTACATTGCTTGCGCATTTTTCGGATCTCACCTGTATGGCGCGCCGCGGTCGGCAGAGAGAATATACAGAAAGCATCCTGCAGCACTGTCGGAAAGAGAAGCCGCAGAACTTGCTGCGATGCTGGTTTATCCGCGGCCCCTACGACCCGGAGCGGGTTGGGAACTTAAGGTCCGCCGGCGTGCGGACTACGCGCAGCGACTCTATCCGCGGCTTAAACAGCGCTTTGAAAAGCTCCCAAGTGGTGAACTGGCTTAGGTTGCCCTCTTCAAACGTGATGGAAACTCCGTAGTAAGTCTTAGTCTTTTGAGAGCGCACAACTTTCAGCAGGTCACGATTGAATTCGAATAGCCGTCGACTCAATTGATCCATTTCTTTATTTAACCGCACCACCGCTCCACCGCTAACTGCGCCTCCGGACAATCGCTCTGCAGTTAGCTGTTCCAGTTGTGTTCCGATTCTCCAGAACCTCGTTTGTACGTCGTGTTCGAGCTCGAACTGAAGATGGTGCGATGCGTACAGCGTTAGTCGAACCAAAAACGAGTTCAAGGTGGCGTTCCATTCCGCCACCACAGCGTCATAGTCTGAGAAGCGCTTTCTAACGAGGTCGTCATTGCTATTCCGCAGAACAGTAAGGAGACGACGCATTTGAGACTGTCTTTTTCCTGTCGCGGAAGCCAACTCTTCCGAAAGAAGCTTCAATGCAAGATATTCTTTCTCCTCGCCGAGAAACTGCTGCTGGTTGAGCCAGTATCGATGCTGCCATCGATGCACGAGCAAGTTTCCGATAATGCCCGTCAATACGAACGTGAGTAACACCGTGACGATTGCCACAGTCATGTCCAAAAACCCCAGTCATCGCCGCTTACGGCGCTGGGTACTATATGCGTCTCCGCCTTAGCAATCCAACATCTATCCCGGGCAGGCGCTGCGGATCCCGAAGGAAGCCTGACGCTCAATCGCCGCCGAACCTCGCATTGAATCTCGCGAGCTCGCGCACGAAACCGTCGAAGCGCTCGTTGGCGGCGACCAGATCGCGCAACGCCCGCCAGGCCAACGCGCTCGCGCCCGAGGCCCACAGGAACAGCGCCAGATGCGCGAGATCGCCTCGCTCGGTGAAGGTGCGGATGAGAGAGTCCATTCGCTTTCCGGAATACTGCTCCCTCTCTCCAGTGGGGAGAGGGATGGGGTGAGGGGGAATCGAGCTCGAAAATTTTCTTCCAGGCCCCCTCACCCGGCGCCTTCAGCGCCGACCTCTCCCCAATGGGGAGAGGTGAGGATTAGGTAGCAGCCCGCGGCCCATAGCCGACCGCGGCGCGCTTTTCGTCGTCCGACAGAAACGCCGCGTCGTTGACGCGCTTCCAGAGCGACTCGCGCTCAGGGGCGAGCGCCTCGACCTGGTCGAGATCGGGCGCGAGGCGCAGCCCCTCGCCCAGGCTTGGCGCCAGCCATTGCGCGACCGCGTTGAAAATGCGGAGCGTCATCGGCACCACAGTGGCGCGATAGAAGCTGCGGTTGGCTTCGGCATAATTCGAATACGTGTTGTCGCCGGGAATGCCGAGCAGCATCGGCGGCACGCCGAACGCCAGCGCGATCTCGCGCGCGGCGGTGCGCTTGGCCTCGACGAAATCCATGTCCTTGGGGCTCATACTCAGCGCCTTCCAGTCGAGCCCGCCTTCGAGCAAGAGCGGCCGGCCCGCATTGGCGCTGCCCTGATAGTGCGCCTCGAGCTCCGACTTCAGCCGCTCGAACTGCTCTTCGGAAAGATTGCCGCCGGCGGAATAGACCAGCGCGCCGGAAGGCCGCGCGGCGTTGTCCAACAGCGCCTTGTTCCAGCCGGAGGCCGCGTTGTGCACATCGATGGCGCTGGCGGCCGCCTCGATCGGCGACAGGCCGTAGTGATCGTCGAGCGGATTGAACAGCGACAGATGCAGGATCGGCGGCGGCGTCTCGTGCATGGAAAAGCGCACGCTGCGGCCCGACACGCTATATTCGTACGCCTCCGGCCAGCCCTCGGCGCCGGGCACCACCTTCATGCGATCCGGCCGTAGCGCGAACAGCTCGCGCGGTTTGGCGCTGACCAGCACGCATTCGAAATAAGCGTTGCCGGAAATCAGCAAATGCCCGGTCGCGGCCTCGATCAGATCGCAGCCGGTCTGGCGCGGGTTCGGGCGCGCTATGAGATCGAGCAACGGATGAGCGTCGAGCTCGCGCGCGCCCTCGTAAAGGGTGAGCGGCACGGCGGCGACGGCTTCCGCGATCAGCCGCACCGCGCGATAGGCGATGGCGTTGTTGGCGAAGCCTTCGCGCGCCAGAGCCGCGTAATCGCGCGGCGTCCAGCGCGGGCGGCCGGCCTCGAACAGCGCCACCAGCGCCGCGCGGCTGGCTTTCGATTCGGGCGGGCGGCGGAGGAAGGTGGGAAGACGAATTTGCATTGCGAGGATTCCTAAATCGCCGTCACCCTGAGGTGCGAGCGAAGCGAGCCTCGAAGGGGGACGGCGACGCCATCCTTCGAGGCTCGCCCACGCAAGTCGGCTATAGCCGACGTGCGCACTAGTAAGATGCCGATGTCGGGTAAACCCGACATCGGTGGGCTCGCACCTCAGGATGACGTCGTTAGAGCCGCCGCAGCCGCGGCGTGGCTTCGTCGGAGAGCGCGAGCGCGGTGACGGCCCAGACCAGCGCGTCGAGGCGATCGGGCGAGCGGCCCGATGACAAACCATCGGCGCCGAAATCGGCCATCTCGTCTTCGAGCGCGGGCAGCGCGCCGACATGGGCGACCCTGCCCTGTTCGTAAAGCGCCGCGACCGGCTCGGCGCGCAGCACCTTGCCGCGCGTGGCGCGCACTTCCAGCACCGGAATATTCGCGTCGATTTCTGAGAGCACTGTCCGCACCATCTCGCCGCCCTGATTCACTTCGACGACGATGCGGTCCGCCTCCAAGCGGCGGTAGAGCGAAATCGCGCGGCTGGCCCAGGCAAGCGGGGTCAGGCCCTGCGCGCTTTCATCGGCCAGGACATAAATGCGCTCGTCGACGCCGAGGCCGGCGGCGACGATGCCGCAGGCGTTGGCACCCTCGCGCGACGACGCCGGCGGATCGATCGCGACCACGACGCGCATCAGCGCGGGCGCCGCGCGCACGCGGGCGGCTTCGAACAGCGCGCGCTTAAAGAGCGCGTCGGCGCGCTCCTCGATGATTTCGCCTTCCAGCTCCTGCCGGCCCAAGCGCGTGCCGGCATAGCGCGCGACCACGCGCTCTAAAAATGTGGGAGCGAGATTGCCGGCGTTCGCGCTGGTCGGCGCATGGGTGAGCGCGGTCTGCGGATCGGCGATCAGCCGCTTCAAGAGCGGGATCGGCCGCGGCGTGGTGGTGATGACCTGGCGCGGCTGGGCGCCGAGCCGCAGGCCGAACTGCAGCATGTCGAACGCCTGCTCGGCGCGGCGCCATTTGGCGAGTTCGTCGCACCAGGCGAAATCGAATTGCGGGCCGCGCAGCTGGTCGGGTTCCTCGGCCGAAAAGGCGTGCGCCACGGCGCCACTCGGCCAGATGAGCCGGCGGCGCGAGCTTTCCCAGCGCGGACGCTCGCCGCGCGGATGCACGGCGAGGATGCCCGATAGGCCCTCGATCATCACCTCGCGCACGTCTTGCGCGGTCTCGCCAACGAGGGCGATGGATTTTGCTTTCTGTGTGGCGAAAGGCGGCTCGCCGAGTGCGACGCCCCTCACCCACTCGGCGCCAGCGCGCGTCTTGCCCGCACCGCGCCCGCCGAGGAAGAGCCAGGTGGTCCAGGGTTTGTCTTCGGGCGGCAACTGCTCAGACCGTGCAAATTGCGGCCAATCGCGCTGCCAGTGCTCACATTCATTCGTCCTGAGCGATGCGATCAGCTCCGGAATCTCGCCGGGCAACAATCGCTTCAATTTTTCGTACAAGATCGCGACGGAATTCATCGATGTCCCGCGGCAAGTCGTTGTCTTCGCCGGCCCCGGGAGTTTCGCCCCCGGCCGCCGCATCCAAGGCGTCAAGGGTCGAAAGCTCGCGCAGCGTCTTTACCATGATCGCCAGCATACGCGCGTCGCGCTCGCGCTCGGACGGCTCCTGCTGATTGCGCGCGAGCCGATCCTCGATGTCGCGCACCTGGCGTTCGGCGGTACGCCAAAGGCGCGCGACGAGCGAAACGCGCGAGGTCTTGAGCGGGCGGCGGCGCTTGCCGAGCACGACGCGGCGGCGCGGCACCGGTGGCAGCCGCGGCCCGCCTTCGGCCGGGCCGCCGTCGAGCCAGAAGTAGAGCGTGCCGAGGCTCACGTCGAACTCGGCGAGAACGCGCGAGACCGTGACGCCATCGGCATAGCGCTGGCGCATCTGCGCGACCGCTTCGGGCGCCAGGGGCTCGTGCATGAGACCTCGCAAACGCGAACGGCGCCCGCAAGGGCGCCGTGCTGGATACATTTTTGGAGCGTAGGCGTTTAGTAGCCGAGGAGGACCGCCCTGTCAAGGGGTATTTTCCTAGGTAGTTAGAATTTATTCACAGGATAGAAAGGTCGTCATTCCGGGTGAGCGCCGCGCGAGCGGCGGGCCCTTAAACCAATCCACCTCGTCATTCCGGGGCGCCCGCCGTAGCCCGAAGGGCGAAGGCGTGACGAGCCCGGAATCCATAACCACGGCCGGCGAATATGGATTCCGGGCTCGCGGCCCACCGATAACGGGGAAACCCGAGATCGGTGGATGACGCGCGTATGAGCCGCCATCCTTCGAGGGCCGCTGCGCGGCCACCTCAGGATGACGGCTTTTTCTTGCGCCCTCGCCTCTTCCTCGCGCGCCCCATCTTCGGCCGCTCCTCCGGCCACTCCACGATGCGGAACGGGTAGGCGCTTTTGGCCAACTCGCGCTCGCGCGCGAACACGCGGCCGCGCACCGAGACGCCGGCCTGGTGCACGGTCTCGGGATCGCCGCTGACCAGCGGATGCCACCATTCGAGCGGCTTGCCTTCGGCCAGGCGGCGATAGGCGCAACTCGGCGGCAGCCAGGCGAGGCTCTCGGCGCGGCGGGGCGTGATGGAGAGGCAATCGCGCACGCGCCGGCGGCGGTGTTCGTAATCGGTGCAGCGGCAGGCCTTGGTGTCGAGCAGCCGGCAGGCGATGTCGGTGTAGTGGGTCTCGCCGGTATCGGCGTTCTCGAGCTTGATCAGACAACAGCGCGCGCAGCCGTCGCACAGCGATTCCCACTCCGCTTTATTCATTTCGGAGAGGGATTTGGTGCGCCAGAAGGGGGTGGTCATGACCCAACCATCGGCAAAGCCGCGCTCATCGCCGCTCGTGCGCTGCATCGCGCTTTGCGGTTTTCGCATCCTCCTCAAGGTCGATATTCACGGCGCCGTCGGGAAAACGCGCGGTGATTTCCAGCTTGCCGCCGAGCGCCTCGATATAGCGGCGCAGGTTGCTCACGTACATGTCGCCGCGACGCTCGAGTTTGGCGACGGCGGGCTGATGCACGTCGAGCTTGCGCGCCAAGTCGTCCTGCGAGAACGCGCGCGCCTTCCTCACCTCGTGCAAGGCAATCGTGGTTTCCAGCGCGGCGACCTTGCCGGCGACGCGCGCCCGGCGCGCGGGCGACAGCGCCTTGGTGAGATCGCGGAATGGGCGGTGTCCGGCCATGGGATTTATCCCTACCCTCGTTGGCAGCCATGGTTATTCCTTCGGTGGAATATACGCAAGAAGCGTCGAATTTCAGGTGATCTTACTAGCATGTTCATGCTATGTTCTTCACGCGCGGCGACAAAACTCCAGCTTGAATAAACTCCATTTTGTAGCTACATTGCCATGGGCTTTCAGTGGGATCCGGCGAAAGACGCCGCCAATCGCGGGAAGCACGGCATTGGCCTGCGCGAAGCGGCGGAAATCTTCCGCGGGCCTGTTGTGATGAACGAGGATACGCGGCGCGATTATGGCGAGCGCCGTTATATCGCGCTCGGGGAATACGACGGCGAAGTGATCCGCGTGGTGTTCACCGAACGCGATAGCGACATTCGGATCATTTCGGCATGGAAGGCGAACAGACATGACCGCAAAGCGTACCAAGAAGCGCGAAAAACTCGTTCGGTATGAAAGCCTCGACGCCATGCCGCCACCCCGGCCGCTGAGCAAGGCGTTTCGGGAGATGAGCAACGCGGAGACCGAGCGCCGCGCCAAGGCGGACCCCGACGCGGGGATCATTCCGCCCGGCTTCTGGAAGAACGCGCAGGTCGTGTTGCCCGAGCGCAAGCAGCAGATCACGCTTCGGCTCGACCCGGAGGTGATCCGCTGGTTCAGGCATAGCGGCAAGGGCTACCAGTCGCGCATGGGCGCGGTACTCAGGAGCTATGTA
>JAYUHJ010000538.1:0-2791 GCA_043767065.1 Hyphomicrobiales bacterium
CCAGGAGAGCCTGACCAATTCCTATACCGTCGACAACGCCGGCAAGATCTCGATGCCTCTGATCGGCGCGGTCGAAGCGCGCGGACGCACCACGGCCGAACTCAGCCTGGCGGTCGCCGCCAGGCTCAAGGCCGGCTACATCCGCGAGCCGCATGTCGCAGTCGAGGTCGAAACCTATCGGCCGTTCTTCATCCTGGGCGAAGTGAACACCGCGGGCCAGTTCGCCTATGTAAACGGGCTTACGGTGGAGAGCGCCATCGCGGTCGCCGGCGGCTATTCGCCCCGCGCCAATAAGTCGGGCGCCGTCATCGCCCGCACGGTGCAGGGCCAGATCGTGCATGCGCGCGTGCCGCTCTGGTATCCGAACCGGCCCGGCGACACGATCACCGTCGAGGAACGGTGGCTCTGAGCCGAAGCCCTGCGCCCGTGCGCAAGCTCCGCATCATCCACATCCTGCGTGCGTCTGTGGGCGGCTTGTTTCGGCACGTGATCGATCTTGCCCGCGAGCAAGCAGCGCGCGGGCACGAGGTCGGCATCTGCGCCGACTCCACGACCGGCGACGAGCGCGCTGCGCGCACGCTCCGGGAGCTTTCTCCGAAGCTTCTGCTCGGCCTCACCCGCGTGCCCATGAGCCGGCAGATCGGACCGAGCGACTTCGCGACGGTGCGCCACGTAGGCCTCCGGGCGCGCTTGTGCGACGCCGATATCCTGCATGGCCACGGCGCCAAGGGCGGCGCTTATGCGCGGCTCGCGCGCTGTAACGCGGCCCGCGTCTACACGCCCCACGGCGGCAGCCTGCATTACTCGCCCGGCACTCCGATCGGGATTTTTTATCTCGGCCTCGAGCGGCTGCTCATGCGGCGCACCGGCGTATTCCTGTTCGAGAGCGCCTACGGCCTCGATGTATTCAAGGCCAAGATCGGGACTCCCGGCGGGATCGTGCGCGTCGTGCATAACGGCGTGCGCAAGGAGGAGCTGGAGCCGGTCCGGCCCGACAGCGATGCCGCCGATTTCGTCTATATCGGCGAGATGCGCGCGCTCAAGGGCGTCGATCTCTTGCTCGATGCGATCGCCCTGCTGCGCACCAAGGGCTGGAACGGCAGCGCCTTCCTCTATGGCGACGGCCCGGACCGGGCCGCGCTGGAAGCCCGCGTGGGCGCGCTCGGTCTCGCGTCGCATGTGCATCTCTACCCGCCGCGCCCCGCCCGCGAGGCGTTCCGCACCGGCCGCGTGCTCGTCGTCCCGTCGCGCGCGGAATCGCTCCCCTATATCGTGCTGGAGGCGACCGCCGCGTCGGTGCCGCTAGTCGCGACCAACGTCGGCGGTATTTCGGAAATTTTCGGGCCCGACGCTGGCGCGCTGGTTCCGCCCGGCGACGCCGCAGCGCTTGCCGCCGCTATGCTCGCAGCCTTCGCCGGCGAGACCGCGGAACGCACTGTACGGCTGCACGCGCGGGTCGCGGCCGAGTTCGCCGTCGTCACGATGACCGACCAAGTTCTTGACGCTTACCATTCGGCAACCACGACAAAGGCCGAGGCGTAGCCAATTCATAGTTAATCGAATGAATAAGCATTTCGTCAGCATTTTCCGCTAATTCTGTCTCACATTCTCCTGCACGAACCGGCGCGTGGCCAAACAGCACCGGACGGCGGGCACAGAGGCGAAGGCGGCATGATCGAATATAATGTTCGCGAGATCGCGCGGGCGATGGAAGCACAATCCGCTTCCGCCGCCGCTGCGGCTGCTCTGCATCTGCCGGCGCAAGAGGAAAAGCGCACGCTCGGGCCACTCGCGGCCGCGGTTGCGCTGCAGAAATTCGCCCCGGCCCTGTCGCACGTGGTGCTCGCCGGATTCGTCCGCGCCGCCGATTTCCTCGTCATCGCCGGCCTCGGACTTCTGGTCTACGCGATCTACGTCGTTCCGCTCGACGGCTTCGAATGGCACTACGTCGCGACCATCCTGGCCATCGCCACCACGGCGATCCTCGCCTTCCAGTGGGCCGACATTTATGACGTCGGCGCGTTCCGCTCGCGCGTAGAGCAGCTGAGCCGCATCGGCCTCACCTGGACCATCGTGTTTCTGTTCGTGCTCGCAGTCGCCTTCCTCGCCAAGTACCAGGGCATGTATTCGCGCGTATGGATCAGCACCTGGTACGGCGGCACGGTGCTCCTGCTATTCGCCGGCCGCACGATTCTCTCCGGACTGGTTCGCCGCTGGACGCGCGAGGGCCGCCTGATCCGCCGCACCGTCATTGTCGGCGGCGCCAAGGCGGGCGAGGCGCTGATCGACGCGCTGCGGGCGCAGAAGGACTCCGATCTTTCGATCTGCGGTATTTTCGACGACCGCAACGACGACCGCTCGCCGCGGCAAGTCGCCGGCGTCGCCAAGCTCGGCACCGTGGACGAGCTGGTCGAGTTCGCGCGGCGCACCCGGATCGACCTCCTGCTGGTGTCGATCCCGATCACCGCCGAAGAGCGCGTGCTGCAGATGGTCAAGAAGCTCTGGGTGCTGCCGGTCGATCTGCGCCTGGCCGCGCACATGAGCCGGCTGCGCTTCCGCCCGCGCGCCTATTCCTACATCGGCAACGTACCCACGCTCGATGTCTACGACAAGCCGCTCACCGACTGGAACTACGTCGTCAAGTGGTTGTTCGACCGCGTCGTCGGCTGGCTGCTGCTGCTCGCGGCCGCGCCGCTGATGGCGCTCGTCGCCATCGCCATCAAGTTCGACAGCAAGGGGCCGGTGTTCTTCCGGCAGAAGCGCTACGGCTTCAACAACGAGCTGATCGAAG
>JAYUHJ010000539.1:0-2788 GCA_043767065.1 Hyphomicrobiales bacterium
GGCCTCGACCTCGAACGGCGAGACCCAGATGCCGCTCACCTTGAACATGTCGTCGGTGCGGCCCGCGTAATGGTAATAGCCGTCCTTGTCGCGCGTGTATTTATCGCCGGTATAGGTCCAGTCGCCGGCGAAGGTGCGGCGGCTCTTCGTGCGTTGATTCCAGTAGCCTTCGGCGGCCGACGGCCCGCGCACAACCAACTCGCCGATCTCGTCGGTTTTTACCTCTTGTCCGTTTTCGCCGAGAATTTTAGCGTCATAGCCCGGCACCGGCTTGCCCGAGCTGCCGTAGCGGATGTCGTTCGGCGCGTTGCTGACGAAGATGTGCAGCATCTCGGTGGAGCCGATGCCGTCGAGAATGTCGGCGCTGACCGTCTCGCGCCAGCGCTGGCCCACGTGCGCTGGCAAAGCCTCGCCGGCCGAAACGCAAATGCGCAGCCGGTCGGAGCCCGCGCCGCGCGCCAGATCCTTGTGCGCGAGCATCGCCGCATAAAGCGTCGGCACGCCGTAGAAGATGGTCGGCCGCTCGCGCTGCAGGATGTCGAATACAGCGTCCGGAGTAGGGCGGCCGGAAAACAGCACCGTGGTCGCGCCGACCGACATCGGAAACGACATGGCGTTGCCGAGCCCATAGGCGAAGAAAAGCTTGGCCGCGGAGTACACCACGTCGTCCTCGCGGATTCCAAGCACGTTCTGGCCATAGAGCTTGGCGGTCGCGATCAGGCTCGAGTGCACGTGCCTGGTGCCCTTGGGCTCGCCGGTCGAACCCGACGAATAGAGCCAGAAGGCGATCTCGTCGGAGACCGTTGGCGCGGGCTTGAGTTCCGGCTTTCCGCGCATGAGCAGCTCTTCGAAAAGGTGCACCTCACGGCCGGGGAAAATCGCCTTGTCCGCGGCATCTCCACCCACGATCACGATCGTGCGCAGATGTGGCAGCCGCTCCAAGATCGGCGCGATGATCTTGGCCAGCGCCGGCGAGACGAAGATCGCCTCCACCCGGCTGTCACCGAGAATATAGGCGTATTGCTCCGCCGTGAGCAGTGTGTTCAGCGGAATGCAGATTACACCGGCGCGGATCGCGCCCCAGAAAGCGATCGGGTAGTCGACGCTATCGAGCAGCAGGAGTGCGACGCGGCTTTCCTGTCTCAGGTCGAGTGTGCGCAGGCCGCCCGCCAGGCGCGCGGTTTCGTTCTGCAGCTCGCCAAAAGTGAGCTTCCGTCGTTCGTCGATGAACGCGATCTTGCCGCCGAGCCCACGCGCCACGTTGGCATCGACGAAGTCGCTCGCGGCGTTATAGGCGCGCCGCTGCGTGAACTCATCGAGCGAAACGGCCATGGTCCTCTGCTCGGATTGGGGCCGGCATTATGGCCACGCGAAGTAAGGCCGACAAGCAGCGTGCTTCAGACACCCAGATGCCGGTGAATGAACGCCTCGTCGGCGCGTAGCTCCGCGGCGCTACCGTCGAACACGATCGCACCCTTGGCCATCACCACGTGGCGGTCGCAGAGCGCGAGCAGGTCTTCGAGATTCTTGTCGACGACGACCGCAGCGATCCCCGCCCGGGTGACCAGGCGCAACGTCGCCCAAATCTCGTCTCTTACTTTCGGAGCCAAGCCCTCAGTCGCCTCGTCGAGCAGGATCAGGTCTGGATTGGTCATCAGCGCGCGGCCGATCGCCAGCATTTTCTGTTCGCCGCCGGAAAGCTGGTTGCCCCAGTGCGTCTGCCGCTCTGCGAGCCGCGGAAAAAGTTCATAGACGCGCGGCAGCGTCCAGTCCGGCCGGGCGCCGCGGCCAGCCCTTGATGCAAAAGTGAGATTCTCGATCACGGTGAGATTGGGAAAAATCCCGCGGTCCTCCGGCACGAAAGCGAGCCCCATTCGCGCGATTGCCGAAGGCCGCACGCCGGTGATGTCCCGGCCATCGAGGTGAACATGACCGCTGCGCGGGCGCACCAAACCCATCAGCGTGCGAAGCAGCGTCGTCTTGCCCATGCCGTTTCGGCCCAAGAGGCTCACCGTTTCGCCCGGCATGACGCGGAAATCTACGTCGCGCAGGATGTGGCTCTGGCCATAAAAAGTATTAAGCCCCGCTGCCGCGAGTGCGGGTTCAAGCTTGGCGGCGCGGGCCAGCGCGCTCATGCCACGGCCTCGTCGTCGGCGTAGCGGCCGAGATAGGCCTTGCGCACGGCGGGATCGCGCCGGATTTCCTGCGGCGTGCCATGGGCGAGCAGGCGTCCTTCCACCAGCACTGTGAGCGTATCGGCGGCGGCGAAGATCGCGTCCATATCGTGCTCGATCAGCACGACCGTGTGATCGGTTGAGAGATCGCGCAGCAGAGCCGTCACGCGTCCGGTCTCCTCCGCGCCCATGCCGCCGAGCGGCTCGTCGAGGATCAGGACTCGCGAGCCCGAGGCGATCAGCATGGCAATCTCGAGCTGACGCTGCTCGCCATGCGCCAGGTGCGCAGCAGCCACTGCCGCGCGGGCCGAAAGTCCGGCAGCGTCGAGCGCATAGGCGATTTCCTGGGTCTCCTCGGCGGCATAACGCTTCGCCTTCATCCGAAACGGGCTCGGATGCCGCGCCTGGGCGGCGAGCAGGCAATTCTCCCATGCCGTGAACGGCAGGAACACGTTGGTGCGCTGATAGCTGCGCCCCAGTCCGCGGCGCGCAATGGCGTAAGCCGGCTTGCCGCCGATCTCCTCGCCGTCGAGGCGGATGTGGCCTGCGCTCGGCCGCAGCGCGCCGGACAGCACATTGATGAAAGTGGTCTTGCCCGCGCCGTTCGGGCCGAT
>JAYUHJ010000540.1:0-6572 GCA_043767065.1 Hyphomicrobiales bacterium
TCGGTGGTGGTGCCGGTCTGGGTGCAGACCGTGGCGCCGGAAAGCTCGAGCGCCGAGTTCACCTTCAGCGCCTTCTTCACCATGAAGCCCTGGCCGTCATAATAAAGAACGGCGGCGAAGTTGAGCCCCATCTTGGTATCGCGGTCGAGCGTCCAGGTGGTGTTCCTGGAGAGCACGTCGATCTCGCCGGACTGCAGCGCCGTGAAGCGGTCCTTGGCGGAGAGCGGCGTGTATTTCACCTTGTTCGGATCGTCGAAGATCGCGGCAGCCAGCGCGCGGCAGACATCGACGTCGAGGCCGGTCCAAGCGCCCTTGTCGTCGGGGGTCGAGAATCCCGGCAAGCCCTGGCTCACGCCGCACTGGACGAAGCCCTTGGCCTTGATCTGGTCGAGAACGCCGGCTTGCGCGGTGGCGACAGCGCCGAGCGTAGCCGCGAGCGCGAGCGTGAACAGTACACGTTTCATCGGAGCAACCTTTCTCTGAATCGGACGCTTGCGAGCCAGCTCTGCGCAATTGGCTGCGCGCTTCGTTCGGTACGCGAGCACCCTTCCCTTCGGAACGTCCATCACAAGCCAAAGACAAAGGCAGGTCAAGTGTTTGGGCGTCTGGCCGTCTTGACGCGATGCAATAGCGGGGCCTAATCGGCTCGCGGAGAAACGAAATGGCGAAGGCTGGGGGCAAGAAAGCGCGGGACTGGCGGGTCGCGACCCGCCTGGTGCTCGCGGGACGCAATCCGTTCGAATTCGAGGGTTTCGTCAATACGCCGATCTATCGGGGCTCGACGGTGCTGTCGCCGACGGTGGCGCAGTTTGTCGGCCGCACCGGACGCTATCAATATGGGCGGCGCGGCACGCCGACGACCGACGCGCTTTCGGAAGGGCTCGCGGAGCTGGAGGGCGGCGCCGGCGTGATGCTCACCCCTTCCGGTCTTTCCGCGATCACGGTCACGCTGCTGGCCTGTGTGAGCGCCGGCGACCATGTGCTGGTGACCGACTCCGCCTACGGCCCGACGCGCCACTTTTGCGACACGGTGCTGAAGCGGCTCGGGGTCGAGACCAGCTATTACGATCCGGTGATCGGCGCCGGGATCGCGAAAGAACTCAAGATTAACACCAAGGCGGTATTCGTGGAAGCGCCGGGCTCGCTCAGCTTCGAGATGCAGGACGTGCCAGCGATCGTGAAGGCCGCGCACGCGCACGGCGCGGTCGTGCTCATGGACAATACCTGGGCAACGCCGGTGTTCTTCCGACCGCACGAGCATGGCGTCGATTTTTCGATCCAGGCCGGGACCAAATATCTCGGCGGCCACGCCGACGCGAATATCGGTTCGGTCTCGGCGATGGCCGAGCATTTTCCAAAACTGAAAGAGACCCACGGAAGCCTCGGCCTGTGTGCCGGGCCCGAGGACGTGTTTCTCTCTTTGCGGGGCTTGCGCACGCTCGGCGTGCGGCTGCAGCGGCACATGGAGTCCGGCCTCAAGGTCGCGCGTTGGCTGAAGATGCGGCCCGAAATCTTGCGCGTCCTTCACCCCGCGCTCGAGGACGATCCGGGTCACGCGATCTGGAAGCGCGACTTCGACGGAGCGTGCGGGCTGTTCGCCTTCGTGCTCAAGCCGCGGCCGCAGCCGAAAGTCGCGGCCTTCATCGAGGGACTGGAGCTATTCGGGATCGGCGCGTCCTGGGGCGGCTATGAGAGCCTCGCTATTCCGTTCGACGTCTCGAAGTTCCGCACCGCTACCAAATGGAATCCCGGCGGGCCGTGCGTGCGGCTGCATGTCGGCCTTGAAGATGCAGACGATCTGATCGCGGATCTCGAAGCGGGACTGAAACGACTCTCGGCCTAGCTTTCAGATACGACGATCCGCGGCGCTTTTTCTCGCACGCGAGCGCGCGAGCGCGTCACCGATCGAGACGATCATCCCAACGGTTCGCCGCCTCGAGGGGCCGGTCATGGGCCGAATTGTTCCATCGGTGGTGATTTTGAGCGTGAGCCGGCGCCGGGCGAAGGCGCGAACGATGAGGGCCGCCCCCAGCGAGCCGAAAACAGCGCCGCCGATGGCGTCGCTCGTGTAATGCGCGTCGAGCACGATGCGCGCCAGTGCAGCCAGGACTGCAAGCACCAAGAGCGGAACCCGCGCGCGCGGCCACAGCGCGGCGAGAACGATGGCTGCGGCAAACGCCGTGGTCGCGTGGCCCGACGGGAAGCTCGCGGCCGCCGCGGTCCAGGCGGCAGGATCGAAGGCAAGGTGGCCCTGGCTGTCGAACGCCCACGGACGCAAGCGCCCAATCACGCGCTTGAGGATCGAAACCGTAAGGCCCGGAGCGCCTACAGCGAGAAAGACGAGAACGAGGCGCAACTGCAATACTGCGATGGTCGCTCGCGCCCGGTGCGGCAGATCGAGGCGCTCGAACGCGAAGAGCAGCAAGATCGCGACCGCGACCGGCCAAAGAATCGTTCCGGACCAACCGAAATAGTCGAGATAGTGGAACGGCAGCTTGAACCATTCCGGCAAGCGGCGCTGCCAGGCGAGCGCAACGGGATCGATATAGACGAAGGCTAGCCCGACCGCCGCAAGCGCAAGGGTAAGCACAATCCACGTCCGCGGCCGAAACAGCAGCCGTGGCGCGATCGTGCGCACGTTGCTTCTACGCCAGAACCGGAAGACGCCGGATTTCGGTGCGGCTCGTTCCATCGCCGAACCTATAGCAGATACTCCGCCCCTGCATCGAGGCATGGCACGGCTAGAACGGCGACGGGTCTAGATATATTCGAAGTGCTGGCCCTTGAGTTGTTCCTTGAGCCCGTAGAACACCTCGTTGGTCTTGGGCCAGGTCTTCAGCTTCTTCACGTTGTTCAGCCAGCGCTCGACATTCGGATACTTGGAGAAATCGCAGCCGATCAGCTCGCCGAGCGTCACTAGCCCGGAGCCGAAATAGTCGGCGATGGTGATCTGGTCGCCGACGAGGAACTGCTTGTTCGGCCCGATCCAGTGGTCGTTCAAGAGCTGCAGCCAGGCCTTGGAGTTCTTCATGCCCCAGTTGATCGTCGAATTGTGCGCCTCGTCGGTGCGGCGCTTGTGGTGCGGGAAGATCTGCGGATAGGCGAGCCCGTAGCCGAAGTCGCGATAGAAGTTGGTGTTCAGCCAATCCATCATCTCATTGACCTTGGCGCGTTGCTTCAGGTCCTTCGGGTAGGCCGGAGAATCGATCTTGTCGGCGAGGTACTTGAGAATCGCAGAACTCTCAGTGAGTTTGAAATCACCGTCCACGATCATGGGCACGAGCCGGTTCGGGTTGAGCGAAACGTACGGCTCCTTGTGATGCTCGCCGGTCATCAGGTCGATCACCTGCTCGTCGCAGGGAATATTGTTCTCGGCGATGAACAGCCGTACCGGCCGGCTCGTCATCGACACCGGATGCATGTAGAGTTTCATTATTGCCCCTCCCGTATTCTATCGTCGGCGGTTAGCGCCCGCCGGCTACGGCAGTTGGTAGCATTTGCCCGCGACATTTCAACCTCGGGGCGTGATGAAGTATTCCCTCGAGGAATGGAGTCGATTACATCTTCGCGCCCGGCGCAGAAGCGGCGCATGACCGTCGACAGTCCGTGTGGCCGGCTGATATTGCTTGAGGCGATGCGGCGTAAAATTCACCCGATCCGCGGAGCGCTCCGTTCTTGAAATCGGCTTGGAAATCCAAACTTTACGCGCTGCGCGAGCGTGGGCGGGCAGCGGCGTGGTGGGGCCGATTTCGACTATCGGCTGGGCCGTGCGGTTTTCGTCGGCATGCGCGCGTCACGGCTATTCCAATTCATGATCTTGCGCAGGAAGCAGAGATCGTCGGCTCGGCCGATGCCTTGATCGCCGGATCATCACGGGTACGGCGCGCATGGATGGCACGGCCATCGGAGTGGATCGAGATCGGGACAAATCTTCTCACTGAACTTTGCGCGGCTGCGCCCGGCGGGTTGCCAGAGTGGACCTATTGCATGGCGCCCTACTGGTCGCCGCCACTGACTTTTGCCCGGCTTCGCGATGCGCTGGTCTTCACCCAATCGGGAGCAGTCATGTTGCGGCCATGGTCTTTCATCCGCGAGACTCGCCCACCATGGCGGGCGTTGCCCGATCCTTTGCCTGGAACGATCGGCTATGACGACGGCCGGCCGATCATTCGTCTTTCGGCCACTCGCCCTGCCCGCATCGTCGATGGGCCAGCGTTCTCGCTCTGCCACACGCATGGCTATAACTACGGCCACTGGCTCGCCGACTGCCTGCCTGCGCTCCTCGATGTCACCGACCTTGCAGCGGCCGGCCGACTTTCGGTGCTGCTACCGCCCACGACCGCGTGGCAGCGGCGCACGCTGGAGCTGTTGGGCGTGCCGCCTTCTGCGGTGGTCGAAGTCGGGCATGCGACCGTCGCGGTCGCCGATCTCGTGTGCAATTCGTACGGAGGCAGTTCGCACATCGCCTATCCCGGCCCGCTGCTCGTCGAAGTATTTCGGCGGCTCGGCTCCGCTGCGAGCCCTGCGGATGTGACGCGCCCGCGTCTCGTTTTCGTCGGCCGGCGCCAAAGTGGCTATCCCAGGGAGTTTCTGGACGAGGTGCAACTCGAAGACTCCTTACGTGGGCTCGGCTTCGTTCCGCTGCACCCGGAAGCCATGACGGTCGATGAGCAGGTCGCCGCCTTCTCCCATGCCGAGGTGGTGGTAGGCCCGCATGGCTCGGCGTTGATGAATGCGGCATTCGCACCGCGCGGTTGCCTCGTGGTCGATATCATTCCCGAACACCTGCGTCCGCGCGCGATTTATGAAATGACCCGCCTCATGGGACATCGGTTGATCGTGCAATATGCCTCTCAGTGGACGCCGGATGGGGCGAAGGCACCAAGCGGCGCGATTGCCCCCACGGCAGCGGTCCGTTTCTCGCTCGACGCGGTCGAGATCGTCGAGCGCGTGCGCGCAGGAATGGAGCGACTAGGTATCGCGCCCGGCTAGAGCGCGATCCGATTTTGCGCGGAAACGAGCCGATCCGTGCATTTCTTGGACCACATGACTAGACTGCCATCAATGCGAATTCCCTTCTCCCAACCGTCCATCGTCGGTAACGAGATCGAATACGTGCGCGAGGCGATGCGAGCGCATCAATTCGCGTCCGATGGTCCCTTCACGGCGCGCTGTCAGGATTGGATCGCCAAGCGGATCGGCGCGCCTTCGGCGATGTTGATGAATTCAGCTACAGCGGCATTGGAGCTTGCGGCTATAGTTGCCGAAGTGAACGCGGGGGATGAGGTGATCATGCCGGCGTTCACGTTCGTCTCCTGCGCGAACGCGGTAGTTCTGCGAGGCGGGATACCGGTATTCGTCGACATCCGCCCAGACACGCTCAATATCGATTCCGCGGCCGTAGCCGCAGCAGTGACTCCTCGCTGCAAGGTCATCCTAGTCGTGCATTACGCAGGCGTCATTTGCGACATGGCGTCGATCCTGAAAGTTGCAGCGGAGCACAGCTTGATCGTGATAGAGGACGCGGCGCACGCGTTCCTGTCGACCTTAAACGGCCGTTATGCGGGCACGTTCGGGCACCTTGGCGTTTTCAGTTTCGATCATCAGAAAAACATTTCAATGGGCGAAGGTGGCGCTCTCGCCATCAACGACGCGCGCTTCGCATCGCGCGCCGAGATCATTCGGCAGAAAGGCACCAATCGGCAAGCGCTGTTGCGTGGCGAGGCCGCACGCTACGAATGGCTTGATCTTGGTTCGAATTTCGCACCGAGCGATATCGCAGCGGCCGTGCTGCTGGCTCAGCTCGAGCGCGCGCAGGAGATCACCGATGCTCGCCGCGCGATTTGGGCGCGCTATCATTCGGCGTTCGCGCCGCTGGAACAAGCAGGTCGCGTGCAACGTCCGACGGTCCCTGCTGGCGTGCAACACAACGCGCACATCTATTATCTGCTTCTGCGGACGCTAGCGGAGCGCGACAGTTTCATCGCGAACATGAAAGAGCGCGGAATCACGACGCCGTTCCATTTCGTTCCACTCGATACGTCTCCCGCAGGCCGCCGCTTCGGCCGCGCGCGCGGTTCGCTGCCGGTGACCCACTCGAGTGCAAGCCGACTCGTGCGGCTGCCGCTCTGGCACGGCATGACGAACGAGCCAGAGCGCGTGATCGAGGCTGTGCTCGCCGAGCTGCGCTAGCGATCGATCAAGCCGGGTCGTCTTTCGGATCGAGCTGCCCGATGATTTTCGCCGGATTGCCAGCAACGATCGCGTAGTCGGGTACGTCGCGGACTACGACGGCTCCGGCGCCAATGACGGCATAACGTCCGACCCGGCAATTTTCGAGCAGAACCGCGGCCGATCCAATATGCGCGCCCTTCCCGAGGACGCATCGGCCGGACACGATCCCTGCGCGGCCGATGAAGACGAAATCGCCGACCGCAGATTCGTGCCCGATCTGCGCCGCCGGCCATAGCGAAACGTAGCGACCGAGGCGCACTCCCGTATCGACCACCGCGAATGGGCCGACGAAGCTCCCGCCGCCGATGCTCGCATCATCGGCGACGAACGCCGCAGGA
>JAYUHJ010000541.1:0-2772 GCA_043767065.1 Hyphomicrobiales bacterium
GCGCACTGCTCGTGGCGCGGCGAGATCAGCTTCAGCCGGTCGCGCACCGCGTGCAGCGGATCCAGGATGCCGACGTTGCCGTGGCCGCAGATGCCGAACAGATACGGCACCTTCTGCTTGATCAGGTATTCGGCGATCAGTTCGCCGCCTTTCATTTTTGCCATGGCTGTGCTCCCGTGCTAACGGCTGGGTTCAACTTACGGTAAACGTCACGCTACGTTCTTCGGCCATCCCGTACTCAGCCGACCGCCGACCAGAACCACCACTTGCGCTCGACCACCCAGTCCTTCGTCTCCTCGCGGAAAGCCTTGTAGTGGGCGCAAGCGCGATGCGCCTCCAGGGCTTTCTCGTCCAGGTATTCCTCGATCAGCAGGAACAGCGCGGGATTCGTCGTCTCCCGGTGGATATCGAAGCGCAGGCAGCCGCCCGGCTCCCGCTCGAGGCTGGTCTTGGCGTGGCGCAGCAGGCGGGCCTCGAAACGGTCGACGTCGTCGTCGCGGCAGGTCAGGTGCGCCGTATGAAAAATCATGGCGCGCCGGCGAGCTCGCGCGCGTCGTAGCGCGGCGTAAAGCCCAGGACCTCGTGAGCGCGCGTCAGATCGTAGAGCGGCGCGTGGGGGTTGTCGCGATAAAGCTGCGGCCGCCGCAGCTCCGGCAGGCTTCCCTGCAAATAGCCGCGCAAGCGCTCGATCGTCGGCTCGGGCGCGAGCGTGACGGCCGCTGAAATGAAGCACACTTCGAAGTGCGCTCGCGGCAGCTCGAGCGCGAGCCGGAAGGCCCGTGCCGCGTCGCGCGGATCGATGTGATGCCAGACCGGTCCACCGCCGGCGGGCTGGTGGCCGCCGGCCGCTCCTGGCTTGTAGCTGCCCGGATTCTTCGCGCGGGCGAGAATCTCGCTCATCGACTCGGGGTGCGCAATGAAGACCGGCCGGAGTACCACGACTTCCATGCCGCGATCGGCGAAGCATCGCGCCGCTTCCTCGCCAAGCTTCTTGCTCAACGCATAGGCGTCGGTCGGGCGCA
Source organism: Hyphomicrobiales bacterium (assembly GCA_043767065.1). GTDB lineage: Bacteria > Pseudomonadota > Alphaproteobacteria > Rhizobiales > Xanthobacteraceae > JAHFPN01. The sequence goes on from JAYUHJ010000541.1 coordinate 1,023, forward strand.
GCGGATGCGCCTCATCGATCGGCAAATACAACGGGGCCAGCATCCTGCCCGCCGCAACCGTGAAGCCGACCACCGAATCGCTCGAGCAATAGACGAAGCGCCGCGCGCCGCCCTCCTCCGCCGCACGCAACGCGTTCCAGGTTCCCAGCACGTTGGCACGCATGATCTCCTGCCCGGAGCCCGAGGAGATGTTCGGAATCGCCGCAATGTGTACCACGGCGTCGCAATTTCTGACCGCGCGAGCCAGTGCGTCGGCGTCGAGCACGTTGCCTTCGTGCCATTCGATGGCCGCTGCGCCGCGTGCCAGATCGAAGCCGACCACGCGAGTGTCGGCCAACTCGCCGACGACCCGGCTTCCCAGCAGGCCGGCGGCGCCGGTGACCAGGACGCGCTGATATTGCACCGCTATCTGCCCGCGCGCGCCTAATTGCCGTCCGCGGCGCAGGCTACGCCTGCTTCGGTCGACTGCGCGGGCGGCTTCGAGAGCGGCGCTGCCGCTTCTCCGCTGACGATCATTCTCAGGATTTCCTCCACGCCGGTCTCCGATGCATGCCGGCTGCCGACCAACCGGCCATTCTTCAGCACTGTGATGCGGTCGCACAGGTCGATTACATGCTTGAGATTGTGGCTGACGAGCAGCACGGCGAGGCCGTGCCCGCGCATCTCGCGCACCAGCGCGTGCACCTTTTCGGTCTCCTGCACGCCGAGCGCGGCGGTCGGCTCGTCGAGGATCACCAGCCGGGCATTGAAGTACACGGCGCGCGCGATAGCCACGCATTGGCGCTGGCCGCCGGACATCGCGCGCACCGGCTGCAGTACATTCGGGATGTTGATTTTGAGGCGGGCCAGCAGTGCGCGCGCCTCTTTCTCCATGCGACGCAGGTCGAGGAACGGCCCTCGTCCCCCGGGGCGCATGAGCTCGCGGCCCATGAAGATGTTCGACGGGACATCGAGATTGTCGGCGAGCGCCAGATCCTGGTAGACCGTTTCGATTCCCAGGTGTTTCGCGTCGCGCGGCCCGCGCAGCCGCACGGCCTCGCTGTCGAACAGAATCGAGCCCTCATCCATCGGCACCGCGCCGGAGAGAATCTTGACCAGCGTCGACTTCCCGGCGGCGTTGTCGCCCACCAAGGCGTGGACCTCGCCGCAATACACGGCGAGATCCACGCCCTGAAGCGCCTGGACACCTCCATAGGACTTGGAGATGTCCTTCAATTCGACAAGCGGCGGTCTGGCTTGGGCCATGGTCCCGCTACATCTTCTGCGCAGCCACCGCCTTTGCCCAATCGGGCGCCGGCCTCGCCTCGACTGGCAAGGTCCAGGTCTTGGCGTTTTGTTTGTCGACGATCACCACCGGCAGCGCGATCTCCTTCGGCACGCGCTCGCCGCGAAGGTGCCGCACCATGGCGTTGACCGCGAGATACGCCTGGTCGTGGCCGCTGAAGTCCGCGCTGGCCAGCATCTTGCCCGACAGAATCGCCGCGGCGCCGTCCGGAATGGCGTCGATGCCGACTACCCTGGTCTTGCCGCCACGGCCGGCCGCTTCGAGCGCCTCGGCAACGCCCACGGCCATGTCGTCGTTGGCGCAGAAGACGCCATCGACGACCGGGAAACGCTGCATCAGGTTCTCGAATACCTGCACCGCCGGCAGGCGGCGGTAGTTGCCGGGCTGCGAGGCGAGGAGCTCGACTTGCGGGAACTCCTTGAGCGCGCGGTCGAATCCTTTCTTCCGGTTTTGCGCCGTGATGGC
>JAYUHJ010000542.1:0-15628 GCA_043767065.1 Hyphomicrobiales bacterium
CGCACGGAGCTTCCGATCGCGCTCTGGGATGAGCGGCTCTCCACCGCCGCGGTCGAGCGCGAATTGATCGCGCAGGACGCCAGCCGCGCCAAGCGCGCAGCGGTGATCGACCAGCACGCCGCCGTGTACATCCTGCAGGGTGCGCTCGATCGGCTGACGCGAGGCTGAATCGTATCAAGCATTTTCATTCGTCATTCCGGGGCGCCACGCAGTGGCGAGCCCGGAATCCATATTCACTGCCGGTGGTTATGGATTCCGGGCTCCTCGCTTCGCTCGGCCCCGGAATGACTAGTACGCCACGTGGAAGCGCTCGCGGTGGTGCTTCGGCTTTTCCAGTTCGTCCACCATCGCGATGGCGAAATCCTCCATCGAGATCGAGCTCTTGCCGCTGTCGTCCTTGAGCAGCTGATCCTTGCCGAGGCGGTACTTGCCGAGCCGTTCGCCCGGCGCCAGCAATGCGCCCGGCGACACGAACACCCAGTCGAGTTCCTTCTCGCCGCGGAGCACTTTCAGGAATTCGAACCCAGCCGTCGCCTCCGCCTTCGCCACTTCGGGAAACGTGGGTGCGTGCAGCAGCAGCGCGCCCGGCGCAACTTCGAGACTGGCAGCACCGCCCACCACCAGCAGCCGTTTTACGCCGGAGGCTTTCATGGCCTCGAGCAGATGCTTAGCGTCTGCGCCGACAAAACGCACCGCGCTGATGACCGCGTCGTGACCCTTCAGCAGCGGCGCAAGGCTCGCGGGATGGCCGAGATCGCCCTTCTTGGCGACGACCCCGGCGCGGCTTTCGATCTTCTCTGGATTGCGCGCGATGGCCGTGACCTGATGCCCACGCGCGAGCGCCTCGGTGATGATGCGCGATCCTGCGCGGCCGGAAGCTCCAATCACTGCAACTTTCATCGTTCACCTTTTCCGTTGGTGGAGGCGGTCAGCGCGACCGCAAACGCTTCAAGAGTTCATAGTCAACCGGATTGTCCGGGCATAGCCCGACGCCGCATTCCAAAAACGTCGAAAGCCCGTTGCCGACCACGAGAGCCGCAAACAGCACGAAGACAATGAGCGCGAGGCCCGCAAGCGGCCCGGCCCCGTGCGCGCTCTTGTCGAACTGCCGGTCGAACAACAGCATGCAGGCGGTGCCGAACAAGATCAGCACGAAGATGATCAGCGCCCACGTATAGAAGTGCAACTCGAGGAACGCGTCGCCATAGGCCCCGCTGCCCGGCACGATATGCAGGAGAATCTGCCGGATCGAGACCGCGCCGCCGAACAACGCGCCGAGCAGCGTCAACGCATAGTGGCTCGGACGCGGAGAAAAACGCAGATTGAGCGCGAGCCCGAAACCCGCGAGCACGAAGCCCACGCGCTGCAGGATGCAGAGCGGACACGGCAGGTCTTTGTTGAGCAGCTGATCGCCGAGCGCGAAGGCGAGCACCGCGACGATCGCAAGCAGCCCGAGCGTATTGAGGCGGAGCGAGAGACCTTGGGTCATGACGCCACCTAGAACCCGAGATTGAGCACGGAGGTCGCGTGCACGCGGAACGGCACGATGAGGAGCAGCAAGCCTGCCGCCCACAAGCCGAGCGCCCAACGCCGCCACCCGTAAAATACGACCAAGAGTCCGGCGGCGAGCACGAGGAAGGGCAGGAACATCATGACCGCGCCCTGCGGAGGAATTCGGTCCCGTTAGTCTAACCCGTATCGGACCGAGCGAACACCGCGCCCCTCGCCCATCGGCCCACGCTCGGCTAAGACAAGCGCACCCACCCTGCGAATCCTGAAATGGCCGTCGTCACCGCCCTGATCCCCGTCTTTCTTGTGATCGCGCTCGGCGTCGTGCTGAAGCGTGTGTTGCTCACCGAGCGCGCCGCGTGGGACGCGATCGAACGCCTCGTCTATTACGTGCTGTTTCCGGCGCTGCTGCTGGTCACGACCGCAACCGGCGACCTCGCGCGAGTGCCAGCCGCCGGCGTCGGCGGTGCTCTGGCCGTGGCCATCCTCGCGCTTTCGGTCGCGTTGATCGTGTGCAAGCCGCTCTTGGCGCGCAGCCTTTCTCTCTCCGGGCCCGCCTTCACGTCCGTGTTCCAGGGTGCGGTCCGCTGGAACACCTATGTGGCGCTCGCCATCGCCAGCGGCCTGCACGGTGCCCTGGGTCTCGCGCTCACCTCGGTCGCGATCGTGGCGATGGTGCCGCTGCTGAATTTCCTCTGCGTGCTGGTGCTGGCCTGGTACGCGGCCGACAAATCGCCCGATGCGCGCGTCGTCGCCGGCCAGATCCTGCGCAACCCGCTGATCTGGTCGGTGCTGGCGGGGCTCGCGCTGAACCTCTCCGGACTGCCGCTGCCGAAAATCGCCGTCGATTTCGCCGAGATCCTCGGCCGCGCAGCGCTCGCGCTCGGGCTGCTCGCGGTCGGCGCTGGGCTGGAGCTCGACAAGTTGTGGCGGCCGCACGCGGCGGTGATTGTGACCACGATCTTGAAACTCGCCGTAATGCCGGCCATCGCGATCGGGCTCGGCTATGCGTTCGGGCTGACGGGCGCGGCGCTTTCGGTCGTAGCCATCGCATCGAGCGTACCGTCGGCGCCCGGCTCCTACCTGCTGGCGCGCCAGATGGGCGGCGACGCGCCGCTCCTGGCGCACATCCTCACCTTCGAGACCGTCGTGGCGCTCGCCACCATCCCGCTCGCGCTCGCGGCAGCAAGCTGGCTCGCGCCCTGAAACGAAAACGGCGGGCCACTTGCCCGCCGCCTCGTTCATGACCGAAGATCAGATCGTCAGCACGGGCTCCAGTAGCCGGTGGCGCCGTTCGGGCCGGACTCCATCCAGCACTGGCGCGGACCACCGCGCGGCGACGGCTCGTAGTAAGCCGCAGGCGGAGCCTGATAGTAGCGCGGCGGCGGCGGCGGACCGTCATAGTAGCCGTATGGGCCGTCATAATAGCCGTACGGCTGCGAGCCGGCGATGATCGCACCGCCGATGATGGCGCCAGCGATCGCCGGCGCGATCCAGCGGCCACGACGCGGCCACTGCACTTCGACGATACTACCCGCCAAGGACTGTTCGAGTTGAGCCGCACGCGTGCCGACCGGCGCCGCGAAAGCGGCCGTCGGAGCCAGTGCGCTCACCGCAAGCGCCGTGGCGACGCCAAGCGCTGCGATCTTGTTCGCTGCATTCCTCATGGAAGTCTAACCTCTCTGTTCCGCCAATTCGGCGGGCGTCTGCTCCCGTGAACTAACACGGGAATCATGGCGACATTTTTCCATCCAAACCCATGAATAGCCGCTGAATGGACTTGGGCGACAGTGTGACGCCAAATTGCCAAGAGTTTTAAGTACTTGGCCTCAGGCAGCCTCGGCGAACGCCCGCTCCAGAAGCTCATCGACCAAGGGCCCCGACACCGGGTTCCCATAATTGCGCGCCGCAAGACCGCCGAGCCGAGTCGCCGCATACGCCTCGGTGATCTCGGCCGGCGCCGAGACCTTGAGCGCGGCCGTGGCTGCAAGCAGCGCCAGCGTTTCGCCGGTGCGCCGCGCATTCGATTCGCGATCGGCCTCGCTGAATCCTGCCTTGACCCGGTCGAGCGCGGCGAGCGCGTGCGGGAGATCCGACAGCGATTTTGCAAACCCGCTCAGAACCTGCTCGATGCCGTCGCGCTCGCGCGCGGCGCCGCGCAGCAGATCGAGCGCCATGATATTGCCCGAGCCTTCCCAAATCGCGTTGAGCGGCGCCTCGCGATAGAGCCGCGCGAGCGGGCCATCTTCCACGAAGCCGTTGCCGCCCATGCATTCGAGCGTCTCGTAGACGAAGCCGGGCACGCTCTTGCATACGAGCAACTTGGCCGCGGGCGTCACGATGCGCGCGAAGGCCGCCTCGTCAGGTTTGCTCGCCGAATGATCGAACGCGGACGCCAGCCTGAGCCCGAGCGCCAGCGAACCCTCGCGCTCGAGCGCGAGATCTCCGAGCACCGCGCGCATCAGCGGCTGATCCACCAGCTTCTTCTGGAAGACGATGCGATGCCGCGCGTGATGGATCGCCTGCATCAGCGCCGAGCGCATGATGCCGAGCGAGCCGGTCACGCAATCGAGCCTGGTCAACTGCACCATCTGGATGATGGTCTTGACCCCCTCGCCCTCCGGGCCGCAGCGGCGCGCATAGGCGCCCTCGAACTCGACCTCGGACGACGCATTCGAGCGGTTGCCGAGCTTGTCCTTGAGCCGCACCAGGCGGATCGCATTCGGCGTGCCGTCCGGCTTGAAGCGCGGCAACAGGAAGCAGGTGAGCCCGGCCTTGGCCTGTGCCAGCACCAGGAAGGCGTCGCACATCGGCGCCGAGAAGAACCACTTGTGCCCGGTGATGCGCCAGGCTTCGCCGTCGGGCTCCGCGCGCGTGGTGTTGGCGCGGACATCGCTGCCGCCCTGTTTCTCGGTCATGCCCATGCCGAGCGTCGCGCCCTTCTTCTCCGAGGCCGGGCGAAACGAGGGGTCGTATTCGCGCGAGCGGATGCGCGGCAGCCACTCGGCGACCAGCGCGGGCTCGGCCATGAGCGCGCCGGTGGCGGCGTGAGTCATGACGATCGGGCACTGGTGGCCCTGCTCGACCTCGGCCGACATATAGAGCCGCGCCGCGCGGATCACGTGCGCGCCTGGACCGGCGAGTTTGCCGTCCGGGCCCCAGGTCGAGCAGTGGATGCCCGCGGCCATGCTCTCGCGCATCAGCGCGTGATAAGCCGGATGGAACTCGACCACGTCGGCGCGAAAGCCCTTGGCGTCGTGGGTCTTCAGCTTCGGGGGATATTCGTTGGCGAGCCGGCCGAACTCGAAGAACTCGGCCTGGCCCCAGCGCTTGCCGAAGCCCGCGAGCGCGGTGACGTCCGCGTTTCCCGGTGCGGCAAAGGCTTTTACCCCACCGACCAGCGCCCGATCGCCGCCCCAAAGGTCGATGCTGCCCAAGGGTGGCGTCTGATTGAACACCTCGTGAGTGGCGAACGGTAGCGGTGCGGACATGGTGAATCGAACCAATGGACCCGAGACAACTTAGCACGCGGCGGCACACGCCGCTTGCCGCGGCCCCGAACTCCTATTAAGCAACTACCTTCAGAACATGGTCGATCGCATGACTTGGGCCCCACGCGGCCGCCGGCACCTGCCCGGCTGCGGCCAAATTTCTGCGCGATCGTCCAAGCGTAGGACACGCTGAGCGGCAGAGATGGTATCGAAACCTCGCCCAACCACCCGCCACGTGATTTCGATCAACGACCTGTCGAACAAGGACATCGAGAGTATTTTCGAAATCGCGGAAGCGTTTCTCCAAGAGCTTCCGGACCCGAACATTCCCTACCGCATCGCCAAGAGCACCAATCTCGCCCCCAACTCCATCCTGGCGAGCCTGTTCTACGAGCCGAGCACCCGCACCCGCCTCTCCTTCGAGAGCGCGATGCTGCGGCTGGGCGGCGACTTCATCACCAGCGCCGATCCGGCCACCAGCTCCGCCGCCAAGGGCGAGAGTCTCGCCGACTCCGTGCGCGTCATCGCCAATTACGCCGACGTTCTCGTCATCCGCCATCCGCGCGACGGCGCCGCAAAACTCGCCGCCGAATACTCCCCGATCCCGGTGATCAACGGCGGCGACGGCGGCCACGAGCATCCGACGCAAACGCTGTGCGATCTCTTCACACTAAAACGCAAGAACAAGAGCCTGAAGAATCTGAAGGTCGCGATTTCCGGCGACCTGCGCGGCAGCCGGACCATCCATTCGTTCGTCTATGCGCTGGCGCGCTTCGGCGCCAATATCGAGCCGATGCCGGCCAAGGGCATGGAGTTGCCCGCGCACGTCGACCGGCGCCTGCGCGAGGAGTTTCATTGCAAGTTCGTGTCGAATGCCTCGATCGACGCGCTGTATGTCACGCCCGACGAGCCGCACCAGCAATCGCTGTTCTCCGGCCCTGAAATCGATCACGACATCAGCGTCATCGAACAGAAGGTCGACGCGGTCTACGTCACGCGCTTCCAGAAGGAGCGCTGGGCCGAGAAGGATCAGGCTTATCCGAAGATCGACGCCAAGTTCCTCGACGAGCCGAAATATGCCGACGCCAGCGTGCTGCACCCGCTGCCGCGTGTCGGCGAGCTCGACGCGGAGGTCGATTCCGACCGCCGCGCAGTCTATTTCCAGCAGGCGGCCTACGGCGTGCCGGTGCGCATGGCGCTGATCTCGCTCCTGCTCGGCCTGCACAAGAACGTTTCGCTGCACAAATTCGACGGCGGCTTCGAGAAGCATCCGTTTCCGGTCTATGAGCAGCCGATCCATTCCGGCATTCGCTGCACCAACTCGAACTGCATCGTGCACGAGCCGATGGAAGCGCAATATGTGCGTAACAAGTTCTACATCGTGAGCACCGCGGCGCAGGACCGCGCGATGCTACGCTGCATGTATTGCGAGACCGACATCGACAATTTCGTAGTCGCCGACGTCAAGAAGGGCCACTACACCGCGGACACCACACGGCTCCTGAAGGCGGAGCGGCCGAAGGACCTGGTTGTCTACAAGGATGAGGCGAAAGCGATCGAAGAGGGACTGCGTTTGAAGGAGCCCTCCCCCCCGCCGCGCCGGCACGCGGGTTAGCGCTCAAATTTTGTCGGCCAGCCATCGTTGCGGGCCGGATGTTCTACGAATACGTTTATTGCCGTCATGCCTGACTTTCTCTCTTGGTCCCACCTCGTTGCCCTCGCATCCGGCTATCTGCTCGGCTCGATTCCATTCGGGTTACTGCTGACCCGGCTCGCTGGTTACGGCGACGTGCGCGACATCGGTTCGGGCAATATCGGCGCCACCAACGTGCTGCGCACCGGTAGCAAGGCGCTTGCTGCCGCCACGCTTCTACTTGACGCCCTGAAAGGAACCGCCGCCGTCCTCATCGCCGCTTGGTTCGCCGGGCGCAACGCGGCGCTCGCCGCCGGCCTCGGCGCCTTTCTCGGTCATGCGTTTCCCGTTTGGCTGCGTTTCAAGGGCGGCAAAGGGGTTGCCACCTATATCGGCGTGCTGCTCGGCATCGCTTGGCCCGTAGCCCTGGCCTTCATCGGGATCTGGCTCGCGATGGCCGCGATTTTCCGCATTTCCTCGCTCTCGGCGCTGGCTGCGAGCCTGGCCACACCTCTAATTCTGCTGGCGATGGGCGCGCGGCCGGAAGCTATCCTGTTCGCGACGCTCAGCCTACTGCTCTGGTTCACCCATCGCACCAATATCGGCCGCCTTCTCGCTGGCACCGAACCGAAAATCGGCGCACGGGGATGAGCGAGCGTCTCACCGACGAGCAGCGCGCCGACTGGCTCCGTTTGATCCGCGCGGAGAACGTCGGTCCCCGTACCTTTCGCGCGCTGCTGAACCAGTATGGCGGCGCAGCCGCGGCGCTCTCGGCCCTGCCCGGCCTCGCCCGCCTCGGCGGCCGCGGCAGCCTGCGCATCCCCACCCGCGCCGAGGCCGAGACCGAGATTGCCGCCGCGGCCAAGATCGGTGTGCGTCTGGTGGCCCTCGGCGAGGCCGAATATCCCTCCCGCCTGCGCGAGATCGACGACGCGCCGCCGCTCCTGGCCATCCAGGGCAATGGCGCCGTGCTGGCCGAGCCCGCGGTCGCAATCGTCGGCGCGCGCAATGCGTCCGCCGCCGGCATGCGTTTCGCCGGCGAGCTGGCGCGCGGACTAGGTGCTGCCGGCTTCGCCATCGTCTCCGGCCTCGCGCGCGGGATCGATTCGGCCGCCCACCGGGCGAGCATCCCGACCGGCACGATCGCAGTGCTGGCGGGAGGCCACGACAAGCCCTATCCCCCTGAACATGCTGATCTTCTTGAACAGATCGCCGCAACCGGCGCAGCCGTCGCAGAAATGCCCCTCGGCTGGGAGCCCCGCGCCCGCGATTTCCCCCGCCGCAACCGCTTGATCGCCGGGATTGCGCTCGGCGCCGTCATCGTCGAGGCGGCGGAGCGCTCAGGCTCGCTGATCACCGCGCGGCTCGCGCTGGAATACGGCCGTGAGGTGTTCGCCGTACCGGGCTCCCCGCTCGACCCCCGCACGCAGGGAACCAACCGCCTGCTGAAGCAGGGAGCGACGCTGGTGACCTCGGTTGCCGACGTGATCGATGTCCTGACCCCGATTCTGGGCCGGCCCATGCCGCCCATGCGCGAGCCCGACCGGCCGGAGCCGGCCGATCAGGCGGGCGCCGACGACGTGCTCCGCAAACGAGTGCTGGAACTGCTCGGGCCAACCCCGGTCGCCGTGGATGATCTCGTGCGCGAAGCGCGCGCGCCCGCAGGCGCAGTGCAGATCGTGCTCCTGGAATTGGAGCTTGCCGGCCGGATCGAACGGCACGGCGGCGGGCTGGTCTCGGTGATTTGAAGGGCCGGATCAGGCGTGCGGGCGCGGCTCTGGCCTTGATTTGAGCTCCGCTTCGGCCCGCACGAGGTCCAGAAGATAGGCGAGCTCGGGCATGTCGTGACGCTCTGCCATCTGTTTCAACTGCCTTGCGAGGTCCGCCACGTAAATTGCCACCTGCTCGGGCCGAACTTGGCCATTTCCGTGCACCTTTTCGGCCATGTCCGGCCTACCCGTTATGCCGCTGAAATGCCCGTCCGCATTGGACTTCGCGCTGGCCCACAACCCTAACGTACAGGTAGGATGATTGCAACTTTACTCGTATAGGTTGTAGGCAGATTGCAAGCATATGAGCACCTGCCTCTAAGTGCCCGATTTGACTTGCTACTAGGTTCTGGCCTACCTCGCCGCCCTTATGCAGACCCCCCGCGCAACTTTCTGATTCGGATAGGGAACGACAACCCGACTAATGAACGTCGTCATCGTTGAATCGCCCTCCAAGGCGAAGACAATTCATAAGTATCTGGGGCCTGGCTACCAGGTACTCGCTTCCTATGGCCATGTGCGGGACCTGCCGCCCAAGGACGGGTCGGTCGATCCGAACGACGATTTCCGCATGATTTGGCAGATCGACGGCAAGGCGCAGAAGCGCCTGGCCGAGATCGCCGAAGCCGTCAAAGGCGCCGACAAGCTCATCCTGGCCACCGACCCCGACCGCGAGGGCGAAGCCATTTCCTGGCATGTCCTTGAGATTCTCAAGGAAAAGGGCGCCCTCAAAGACCAGAAGATCGAGCGGGTAGTCTTCAACGCGATTACCAAGAAAGACGTCATCGAGGCGATCCAGCATCCCCGCCAGATCGATGCGGCGCTGGTGGATGCCTACCGCGCGCGGCGAGCACTGGATTTCCTGGTCGGCTTCACCCTCTCCCCGGTCCTGTGGCGCAAACTGCCCGGCTCCCGCTCCGCCGGCCGGGTCCAGTCCGTGGCGCTTCGGCTGGTCTGCGACCGCGAGCGCGACATCGAAATATTCGTTCCGCAGGAATACTGGTCCATCGTGGCCCAGCTCGCGACCGTACGCGGCGACCCGTTTGAGGCCCGCCTCGTCGGCGCCGACGGCAAGAAGCTCCAGCGCCTCGACGTCGGGTCCAAGGTCCAAGCCGACGACCTCCGTAACGCACTCGAGACCGCGACCTTCAAGATTGCCTCGGTCGAATCGAAGCCGACCAAGCGCCACCCCTACCCGCCCTTCACCACCTCGACGCTCCAGCAGGAGGCCAGCCGCAAGCTCGGCTTCGCCCCGTCCATCACCATGCGTATCGCCCAGCGCCTCTATGAGGGCGCCGACATCGATGGCGAGACGGTGGGTCTCATCACCTACATGCGCACCGACGGCATCGAGCTCGCCGGCGAGGCCATCAGCCAGGCCCGCCAGGTGATCGCCAAGGATTACGGCCAGCAATATGTTTCGCCCTCCCCGCGCGTTTACAAAAACAAATCCAAGCATGCGCAAGAGGCTCACGAAGCCATCCGCCCGACCGATCTCAACCGCCGCCCGCGCGACGTCGTGCGCTATCTCGATGCCGACCAAGCGAAGCTCTATGAGCTGATCTGGCTGCGCACGCTCGCCTGCCAGATGGAGTCGGCCGAGCTCGAGCGCACTACGGCCGAGATCGAGGCGCGCGCCGGCGTACGCACGATCGATATGCGCGCGACCGGCACGGTCATCAAATTCGACGGCTTCCTCACCCTCTACCAGGAGGGTCACGACGACGACGAGGAGGACGAGGAGAGCAAGCGGCTGCCGGAGATGAACCAAGGGGAGCCCGCCGAGCGCCGCGCCATCGTCTCCAGCCAACATTTCACCGAGCCGCCGCCGCGCTTCTCCGAGGCGTCGCTGGTCAAGCGCATGGAGGAACTCGGCATCGGGCGGCCCTCGACCTACGCCTCCGTGCTGCAGGTGCTGCGCGACCGCGGCTACGTTCGCCTCGACAAGAAGCGCCTCATTCCCGAAGACAAAGGTCGCGTGGTGATCGCCTTCCTCGAAGCGTTCTTCATGCGCTACGTGGAATACGATTTCACCGCCGATCTCGAAGAAAAACTCGACAAGATCGCCAATGCCGAGATCGACTGGCGCGAGGTGCTGCGCGACTTCTGGAAGGACTTCATCGCCGCCGTAGATCAGATCAAGGACGTGCGCCTCACGCAGGTGATCGACGCGCTCGACGAGATGCTCGCTGCGCACGTGTTTCCACCACGCGCGGACGGCGTCGACCCGCGCGTCTGCCCGCAGTGCGGCACCGGCCGGTTGAATCTGAAGATCGGCAGGTTTGGCGGATTCGTCGGCTGCTCCAATTATCCGGAATGTCGCTACACGCGCCAATTGATGTCGACGAACGGCGCCGGCGCCACTCGTGTGCTGGGCAAGGACCCGGAGACCGGCCTGGAGGTGACGCAGCGCGACGGACGCTTCGGTCCCTACGTCCAACTTGGCGAGGGCGGCGACAAAAAAGACGAGAAGCCGAAACGCGCCGGCCTGCCCAAGGATACCGAGCCGGCCTCCGTGGATCTAGAGCAAGCGCTCAAGCTGCTGGCGCTGCCGCGCGAGATCGGACTGCATCCGGAGACCCGCGAACCGATCATGGCCGGCATCGGCCGCTTCGGCACCTATGTGAAACACAAGAACCAATACGCAAATCTCGAACCTGGCGACGACGTGCTCATAATCGGCCTCAACCGCGCGGTGACTTTGCTTGCCGAAAAAGCCGCGCGCGGGCCCGGCCGAGGCCGCGGCCGCCCCACCGGCAGGCCGCTTGGCGACCATCCGACGTTCGGCGGCCCCGTCACCCAGCACGAAGGCCGGTTCGGGCCTTATGTCTCGCACGGCAAGGTCAACGCCACGATCCCGGTGACCTCCGATCCCGCAAACGTCACGCTGGAAGAAGCCGTCGAGCTGATCGCCGCGCGGGCCGAGAAGCTTGGTACGAAGCCCCCGAAAAAGCTAAAGGCTGCGAAGACGACGGTGAAGAAACCGGCCAAGCGCGCGAAGAACGCGAAGAAAAAGCCGGACGCCAAGGAAGCTGCCTAGAAACGGGCGCCGTCCACCGGCCGTCGGTACGAACATCGACGAAACGCCGCGGCTTCGCTAGCGTCGGCTCGCCGTCGGAAATTTCCCTTTGCCCAAGCGCCGCAAGCAACCGAGAGATCCCGTCAAGCCGCCGACCCGCGATGAGCTCGTCGCCTTCGTCGCAGAGCGCGGCGGCGACGTATCCAAACGCGAGATCGTGCGCGCCTTTCGCCTCGACGCCGCGGGCAAGGCGGAACTGAAGGAAATGCTTCGCGATCTGCGCGACGGTGGCCAGCTCCAGCGCCGCCATCGGCGCCTGAACGTGCGCGGGCAGCTTCCCTCCGTCGTGGTCGCCGAGATTTCCAGCCGCGACAAGGACGGCGAGCTGATCGCCGAGCCGGTCGAATGGGACGAGGCCGAACACGGAACGCCGCCCAGAATTCGCCTCGTGTTCGGGAGGAACGCGCACGGCCCCGCACCGGGCATCGGCGATCGCGTGCTGGTGCGCACCGAGCGCAGCGATGCCGAAGACACCGCCTCCTATTCCGGCCGTGTAATGAAGCTTCTGGAACGGGCGCGGGCGCAGATGCTCGGCATTTTTCGCTCCCTGCCCAATGGCGGCGGCCGACTCGTGCCGGTCGACAAGAAGAGCCAGGGCCGCGAAGTCACCATCCCGCCCGGCGCCACGATGGGCGCCGAGGACGGCGATCTCATCTCTGTCGATCTGATGAAGGGCCGCGCTTACGGCCTTGCGCAGGCGCGCGTGCGCGAGCGGCGCGGCTCGATCAAGTCCGAGCGCGCCGTCAGCCTGATCGCGATCCACGCCCACGGTATCCCGAACGTGTTCAGGAATGACGCGGTCGCCGAGGCCGAGGCCGCGCGTCCGGCTCCGCTCGAAGGCCGCGAGGATTGGCGCGCACTGCCGCTCGTCACCATCGATCCGCCCGACGCCAAGGATCACGACGACGCGGTGCATGCGGAGCCCGACAAGGACCCGGCCAATTCAGGCGGATACCTGCTCACGGTCGCCATCGCAGACGTCGCACATTATGTGCGGCCCAGCTCGGCGCTCGACCGCGAGGCGCTGGAGCGCGGCAACTCGGTCTATTTCCCCGACCGCGTCGTGCCCATGCTGCCCGAGCGCATCTCGAACGATCTCTGCTCGCTCAGGCCCAACGAGGATCGCCCCGCACTCGCCGTGCGCATGACCATCGGCGCCGACGGCAGAAAGCGCCGCCACTCGTTCCATCGCGTAATGATGCGCTCGCACGCGCGGCTGGCCTACGCGCAGGCCCAGGCCGCGACCGACGGCCGTCCGGACGACGTGACCGCGCCGCTGCTCGATCGCGCGCTGAAGCCGCTCTATGCCGCCTATCGCGCACTCGGCAATGCGCGCGATGCGCGCGAACCGCTGGCGCTCGATATTCCCGAGCGCAAGCTCTTGCTCAAGCCCGATGGCACGCTCGATCGCGTGATGAACCCCGAGCGGCTCGACGCGCACAAGCTGATCGAGGAATTCATGATCCTCGCCAATGTCGCGGCGGCCGAGACTTGCGAGCAGCTGCGCGTGCCGCTCATCTATCGCGTCCATGACCAACCGGCGCTCGACAAGGTCGTCGCGTTGCGTGAGTTCCTCGCCACCCTCGACATCAAGTTCGTGAAATCCGACCAGCTCCGGCCCTCGCACTTCAATCAAGTGCTCGCGCGCGTGAAGGGCTCGGACATCGAGAAACTCACGCACGAAGTCGTGCTGCGCACCCAGGCGCAGGCGGAATACTCGGCGCAAAACTACGGGCACTTCGGCTTGCAGCTCCACCGCTACGCGCATTTCACCAGCCCGATTCGCCGCTATGCCGATCTCGTCGTGCACCGCGCTCTGATCCGCGGCGCGAGACTCGGCGCCGGCGCGCTCCCCGACACGACGCCGGAAGCGCTCGCCGAAGTCGCGGCCCGCATTTCCGCTGCCGAGCGCCGCGCCATGGCCGCCGAGCGCGACACCGCGGACCGTTTGGTTGCCCATTTCCTCGCCGACCGGGTCGGTGCCACCTTCCACGGACACGTCACCGGGGTCACGCGCGCGGGCCTGTTCGTCCGGCTCGACGACACCGGCGCCGACGGTCTCATTCCGATGCGCTCGCTCGGCACCGATTTCTTCCGCCACGACGAAGCGCATCGCGCCCTGGTTGGCGAGCGCACCGGTGAGACGCATCGCCTCGGCGACCGCGTGGAGGTGAAGCTGGTGGAGGCGATTCCAGTCGCCGGCGCCTTGCGTTTCGAGTTGCTGAGCGAAGGCCGCTATGATCTGAAGCTGAAGCGCGGACGGGGCGAGCGGCGCCCGGAGCGGCGCGAATTCCGCGGCCGCCATCAGCACCGAGGTAAGCGATGAACGAGTACGCGGAGCTTTTGACTAAGATCGAACGCGTCGAGGACGGACCCGGCTCGGGCCGCACCGCGCGTCCGCGCGATGCGTCGACGCTCGTGCTGGTCGACCGCTCCGGCGCCGAGCCGCGCGTGCTACTGGGCCGCCGTCATGAACGTCATGCCTTCATGCCCAACCGCTTCGTCTTTCCCGGCGGCCGCGTCGATGCCGCCGACGCGCGCATGCCGATCGCCGCCCCGCTCGATGCCGCAAGCGAGCGCCGCCTGATGGAGCGCGTGCAGCGCCCGACCCGTTCGCGCGCGCGCGCATTGGCGCTCACTGCAATCCGCGAGACCATGGAGGAGACCGGGCTGCTCCTGGGCAGGAAATTTGGTGGCGCGCTCGCCGCGCCCTCGCCCGCCTGGAGTCCGTTCGCCGAAGCCGGGGTCGCGCCCGACCTTTCCGCACTCGAATTCGTATTCCGCGCCATCACCCCGCCCAAGCGCCCGCGCCGCTTCGACACCCGCTTTTTTCTCGCCGAGCGCAGCGCGGTCAGCGGCGAGCTGAAGGGCGCCGTCGGGCCTGAATCTGAATTCGTCGAGCTGAAATGGCTCACCTTCGCCGAGGCCGAGCGGGAGAACCTGCCCTCGATCACCAAGGTGGTGCTGGCCGAGACCGCCGCGCGGGTTGCCCGCGGCACGGCCCGGCCGGCGGTCCCCTTTTATTATTGGAAGTCCGGCCGTTTCTTCCGCGAAGAAATCGACTAACGCCCGCATCCAAATCGGCCCGCCGATTGTAAATGCATTGCAGGTGCGGCAGATTCCGCACGGGGGAAACGATGCTCAGCTTGGGCTGGATGGCGCTATATGCTGCCGCGCTCTATGTCGCGGTCGGCTTCGTCGTTGCCCTCGCTTTCCTGACTTTCGGCGTCACCCGGGCACTGCCCGAGCCGATCCCGGTTTCCGCCGGCGCGCGTATCCTGTTCCTCCCCGCCTCGACGATCCTGTGGCCGCTCGTGCTCGCCCGCTGGCTCAAGGCGAAGGCGCACGAATGAGACGGCCGCACCGCAAGGCCCATCGGCTGATCTGGCCCGTGCTCGCGCTCCTGGTCGCGTTCGGCTTCGTCATGGCGCTCGTGCTCCGCGCCCCGGCCGAGCCGCTCGCGCCGCCGCCGACGGAGACACGCCGATGAGCGGCTACGTCGCGGTCCAGTGGAGCCGCACGAAATACGTCTACGACGCCTGGCTGATCGCGGGCGTCGTCCTCTACATCGCCGGCTTCATGCTGATCGAAGGCTTGCTGCACCCGCCGAAGAACCAGCCCGAATGGATCGATCTGCGCATCCGCGCGTTCGGCACCTGCGCGTTCTTCATGCTCTCGATCATTCTCTGCATCGGCCCGCTCGCGCGGCTGAACCCGCGCTTCCTGCCGCTGCTCTACAACCGGCGCCACTTCGGCGTGCTGATGTTCCTGGTCGCCTGCGTGCACGCCTGGTCCATGGTCGAGTGGTTCATCGTGCTCGGCGTGTTGCCGAGTCTCGTGGACGAGCTGACCAATTGGCCGAACTACCTGAAGTTCATAGGCTTCCCGTTCAAGACGCTCGGCCTGGTCGCGCTTTTCATCTTCCTGCTGATGGCCTCCACCAGCCACGACTATTGGCTCGCGGTGCTGAAGCCGCCGGTGTGGAAGGCCATCCACATGGCGGTCTATGTCGCGTACGGCCTCGTGGTCATCCACGTGGCGCTCGGCGCCATGCAGACCAATCGCGGGCTCGGCATCCCGATCATGCTGGTCGCCTCGCTTGCTATCGTAGCGACGCTGCACATTCTCGCGGGGATGCGCGGACGCG
>JAYUHJ010000543.1:0-2758 GCA_043767065.1 Hyphomicrobiales bacterium
GCCAGTTCCTGTTCCAGAACGTCGGTCGCTAAGGCGCGCGGCGCGTCACTGCACCCGCGTCCAGGTCTGCGTGCGGCAGATCATGCCGCCCATGACGCAGCCCCCGAGTTCGATGGCATTGGCGCCGGCGAATTTCATCTTGCCGCCATAGGTCTTGCCGTCCTGGAAATTATACAGCTGGCCGTTCCATTCGGCGCCGCTCTTCTTCATGCCGAAGATCATGCGGATGCCGACGATCGGGCGGTCGCGCCGCGACGCTTCCGGATTGTTGACGTCCTTGCCCGGGGTCTGCTGCCACACGACGGTGCCGCAGAGCTCGGCGCCGCAGGCGGCGATGCGCACGCGCGTCTCGCCGGACTGGCTGAGCCAGGTGCCCAGCGCGTCCTGGGCCGCGGCCGGCCCGGCACCGAGGCCGCAGAGCAAGAGTGCCGCGGCGGCGATCGAAATCCTCATGAGTTCCTCCCTGTCCCCGTCCGCGAAGCCTAATCGGCGGCGCGGCGAGGGGGAAGCCGTCCGTCCTTGCGGGATGGTGATCAATCCGTCACCCGGCATCGTTTCTGACTGGTTTGCATCTTGGGCGGAGCCAGGCGAGCGCGCGCTTTGCTTGCTGAATCGAAGCTGAATGGCGGTCGGCGGTCATGCTTCGTTTAGGCAAGTCCTTAAGATGCGATTCAAATAAGCCCTGCAGTTTAGCCATGCCGGGACAGGAGCCCGGTGGTGCCGTGGCGGCTGAAGGCCGCTGCGGCGACAAGGGGAACTGAAATGTCGATTGGCGAACTTACCGCGCTGGAGAGCGCGGCGATGGGGCAGCCGAACCTGGCCGGCGAGATTTTTCTCCGGCTCGGGATGCTGTTCTCCATCGGTCTCGACGTGCCGGGCGATCGCGTCGCCGCGCACAAGTGGTTCAATCTGGCGGCCGCACGCGGCAACAGCGACGCGATCCGCCACCGCCGCGAGCTGGCCGACGAAATGTCGGAGCACGAGATCGCGGACGCCCAGCGCGCCGCGCGGGAGTGGCTGACCACGCACTGATTCGAATTCAAGGGGCGGGGGGCAAGACGAAGGGGCCGGCGACGAAGAAGCGCCGGCTCTTTTCGCATTCATTTGCGTTTTTACTTTTTTGCGCTTTTATTTTGCCGCGATTGATCGCACTCGCGCCACAATGGATTCGACTTCCGTCGCACTGCGCGGGGCGCATGGTTACCCTGCATTTTTTTCCGAAGTGGAGAACGTGAACGAAGGCGCACGCGAAGGTCGTGGTTTCCGTAGCGTTCCGAAGCGCAAAGCCCGGCGCGCTTCACATCTCGCTCACAGCCGACTCACAGACCGGTGATTGGTTTTTCGCATAGCGACCGCATCTATACGCGTGTCCCGCGGGTTCTAGATACGTGACCTCTCCCGAGGCACATCGACCCAAACCGCGAACCAAACCTTGAAGGAGAACTACCATGAAGAAGATCGCTCTCATTGCCGCGCTCGTCGCGGGCTTCGCTTCGGCAGCCGTTGCTGAGGATGCGGCTCCCGACTCCGTCCGCACCTACGGCGCGTTCTATGGCGTGCAGGCCCAGCAGATGATCGAAGGCCGCGATGCCTACTCGCCGGTGGCGCCGGATGCGCAGGAAATCTGGTTCGAGCGCGCGTCCGACAACACCAACGTCTGACGCAAGACCAGTCTCCCTACCGACACGGCCGGCCTTCGGGCCGGCCGTTTACTTCTCCAAGTCTTGCTCCCCGAAGTAGTCCGCTAGCGGAAATGACTCCGTGGCGGCCTTTCGGCTAGTCTCCGCCGCCGGCGATGCCACCCCGGCCGGAGGAATTCGATGTTGCCGCGTGCAAGAAAATGCCTGGCCTGCATGCTCCTGATCGGGTGCGGCGCGGCCGGCATTGCGTCCAGGGCAGGGGCCGGCTCCGGCACTCCCGACGACGCGGCGCTCCGGCGCCTCATCGTTCCCGCGGTGATCATGGAGAAGGATCGCCGGACCAAGCCGGGCCAGCAGCTGCGCGCGCAGCTCGGCGCTACCGGGCTCGTGCGCTGCGGCGCGGCGATCGGCACTGCGCAACTCACATTAAAGAACGACGTCATCACCACCGCGGGCCACGTGCTGATCGGCCCCGACGGCCGGCCGCGAACCGGTTGCGTGTTCGAAGCCCTTCACGGCCATGACCGCGTGCCGATCGAACCGACTTCGATCCGCAGCGGAAGCCAGGTTCCACTTTCAGCGCCCGCGACGCGCGACTGGGCGGTGGCGCGGCTCGTGCACCCAGTGCGCGGCGCAATTCCCTACGGCCTCGCCGCTACGGGCATCAAGCCGGGCGGGGTCGTGATGCTGGCGGGTGGCAATCGCGAAGCGGCGGCCTGGGGGGCCGAGCAATGCGCGGCGCGCAATGTCATGGCCGCGCGCGAGGGCATTCGCGAGTTCGCCATCGACTGCAACGCGGGCCCGGGCAGTTCGGGCGCGGCGCTGCTCGGCGGCGGGCGCAACGTCGTCGCGATCTATGTGGGTTTCCGCAGCGCCGACCCGGGGAGAGCGCAGGTCTTCTCGGCGACTCACTATAACTTCGCGATCACGGTCGAAGGCCCGTTCCGTCGCGCGCTGCTTGCGGCGGCGGCCGGGCGCTGACCGCCCGAACTCGCGCAAGGAATTCCCCGCTTGAGCATCGCCACGCAGCTCTTGCAGCCGATTAAAGCGATGCGGCTGCGCTACGTGCCGCTGCTGATGGTCTATTTCTCCTATGGCGCGACCGGCGTGGTCGATAT
>JAYUHJ010000544.1:0-2755 GCA_043767065.1 Hyphomicrobiales bacterium
GACGACGTCGGCGCCGTCATCACCGGCTCCATGGCGCAGGCGAGCTTCGACACCTACTGCCTGCCGCGCCACGTCGGGCTCTATTCCGGCGTGCCGATCGAGGTGCCCGCGCACATGGTGCAGCGGGTGTGCGGCACCGGCATGGAAATCCTGATGCAGGCTGCCGATTTCATTTCGCACAAGGGGATCGATCTGGCGCTCTGCGTCGGCGCCGAGTCGATGAGCCGCAACCCGGTCGCGTCCTACACCATGCGCGGCTTCCGCATGGGCCAGCCCGAGATGAAGGATTTTCTCTGGGAAGCGCTGATGGATCCGGCGCCGCACATGACCATGGGCGACACGGCCGAGAATCTCGCGCGCCAGTACCAGATCACGCGGCCGGAAGTGGACGCTTATGCCGCGCGCAGCTTCGAGCGCGCGGTCGCCGCACAGAAAAGCGGCTTCGTCGCCGGCGAAATCGTCAAGGTCGAGAATGAGCCGTTCGAGCGCACGGGCTACAAGCCGCGCGCGTTCAAGCTGCGCGGCGAGAAGGAGCTTTCGATCGACACTCACGTGCGACCGTCGCCGGTCGAGGCGCTGGCGAAAATCCGTGCCGCTTTCGGCGGCGTGCAGACCGGCGGCAACAGTTCGGCGGTGGTGGACGGCGCGGCAGCCGCGCTGGTCGGCGCTTCGGCTTACGCGAAAAAGCTCGGCAAACCGCCGCTGGCGCGTATCGTGGCGGGCGTCACCGTCGGCGTGCCGCCCGAGATCATGGGCATCGGGCCGGTGCCGGCGATCAGGGGGTTGCTCGAGCGCACTGGCTTGAAGCTCTCCGAGATCGATCGCTTCGAGATCAATGAGGCCTTCGGGGCCCAGGTCATGGCCTGCGCGCGCGAGCTCGGGCTCGACGAAAATAAGCTCAACGTCAATGGCGGCGCCATCGCCATCGGCCATCCGCTCGGCGCCAGCGGTGTTCGCCTCTCGATCACGCTGGCGCGCGAGCTGAAGCGCGCGGGGCTGCGCTATGGTATCGCCTCGGCCTGCATCGGCGGCGGGCAGGGGATTGCGCTACTGATCGAAAATCCCGACGCCGCACCGGTGCAACGAAAGAACTGAGCCATGGATGCTAAAGGTCACGCTGCCATCGTCACCGGCGGGGGTTCCGGCCTCGGCGCCGCGACCGCCGAGAAGCTCGCCGAGAGAGGCGCCAAGGTTGCGATCTTCGACATCAACATGGACGGCGCCAATGCGGTCGCCGCCAAGATCGGCGGGTTCGCGGTAAAATGCGACGTGGCCGATTCCGACTCGGCGGTAGCCGCGCTGAAGGCAGCGCACGACAAGCACGGCATCGCCCGCATCCTGGTGAACTGCGCGGGCATCGGAACCGCCAAGCGCATCGTCGGCAAGGACGGCGCGCATCCGCTCGCCGACTTCGAGCGGGTGATCAAGATCAACCTGATCGGCTCGTTCAACCTGCTGCGGCTCGTGGCCGCCGACCTGCAAGGTGCGCCGCCGCTCGAGGACGGCGAGCGCGGCGTGATCGTCTCGACCGCCTCGGTCGCGGCTTACGAGGGCCAGATCGGCCAGGCGGCCTATTCGGCGTCCAAAGGCGGCATCGTCGCGCTTACGATCCCGGCCGCGCGCGAACTCGCGCAGTTCGGCATTCGTGTGAACGCGATCGCGCCCGGTATTTTCCTGACACCCATGCTCGTGGGCCTGCCCGAGGAAGCACGGCAGAGTCTCGCGGCCTCGGTGCCGTTTCCGAAGCTGCTGGGGCATCCGTCGCAATATGCCGATCTCGTTCTGCATATCGTGCAGAACCGCTACTTGAACGGCGAGGTGATCCGGCTCGACGGCGCTTTGCGCATGTCGCCGCGCTGATGGCCGTGCTCGTCAACAAGCGCCCCGTACGCATCGAATGGGGCGACTGCGATCCGGCTGGGATCGTCTATTTCCCGCGCTATTTCGCCATCATGGATAATTGCACGGCGCATCTGTTCGAGGCGGCGACCGGGCTCACCAAATATCAGATGCAGCAGAAGCACGGCTTCGCCGGATTTCCGATGGTGGATATCCGTGCCCGCTTTCTCGTGCCGACGAAATACGGCGACGATGTCGTAGTCGAATCGAAGATTGCCGCGTTCGGCAAATCGCGCTTCGAAGTGGAGCATCGGCTAATGAAGGGCGATCAGCTCTGCGTCGAAGGTTTCGAGACGCGGGTTTGGGTCGGCCTGCATCCCGACGATCCCAAGCGGCTGAAGTCGAAGCCGGTCCCGGAGGAAATCGTCAAGCTGTTCGGCGCACCGGTGCGCGAGAGGGCCTGAGCCCGGCCAGATAATTTACAGGGTAATTTTCAGGGTTCGTCGTCGTCGACCGGTGTCGGCCCTGCGGCTTCCAGGATTCCGCGCAAAAGTTCGAGCAGCTTGTCGCGGCCTTCTTCTCCGATCGCGGCGATCAGGTGCGCCTCGTGGGCGGCGTCGATCTCGCGCAGCCGCTTCATCAGCGCGTTGCCCGCCTCGGTGAGATGCAGCGCATAGGAGCGGCGGTCGGCCGCCACCGGGGCGCGCTTGGCGAGCCCGCGTTCCTCGAGCGTGTCCAGGAGCGCCACGAGATTGGTGCGCTTGATGCCGAGCGCGGCCGAGACTTGCGACTGCTTCAGACCCGGATTGTGTTCGATAATGGTCAGCACCGCGAACTGCGCCGGCCGGATATCGACCTCGGCGAAGGCGCGCATGAAATGCTGGAACGCCGCAAGCTGCGCGCGGCGCAGCATGTA
>JAYUHJ010000545.1:0-2754 GCA_043767065.1 Hyphomicrobiales bacterium
GCCTCGTTGTGCTTGGCGTTGGTGTTCTGCCCGATGGCATTCACGTAGGCGCAGGCCTGGTGGAATTCCTCTTCGGTCAGTTTCACGTCACGCGCGAAATCGTGCAGGTGGTGCACCAGCGCGCCGATGATCTCGCGAAAACGAGCGTTCGGCGCACGCTCGAGCTCATCGAGCACCGCCGTCGTCACCATTTCCTGGTTTTCGATG
Source organism: Hyphomicrobiales bacterium (assembly GCA_043767065.1). Classification (GTDB taxonomy): domain Bacteria; phylum Pseudomonadota; class Alphaproteobacteria; order Rhizobiales; family Xanthobacteraceae; genus JAHFPN01. The sequence goes on from JAYUHJ010000545.1 coordinate 208, forward strand.
ATCATGGCCGTCTCCCAGACGCTGCGCGTGCGCGATCCCTAAAGGAAAGCGCCCGCCGAGCGCAAGCGCGGCGGGCGGGATTCCGGTATTCACGAGGCCGGTTTGAATGAGGTTGGAACCTGCGCTCCCGCTCTCAATTTCCCTGCGCCCAGAACCGGCAATAGCGTTCTACGTTGCCGGCGAGAAAGGTCTCGTAGCTCTGCCAGGTCGCATATTTCGGCAGCTTCACCTCGCGGATACCCGCCTCGGTGCACTTGCCCTCGGCCTGCGCCTTCTTCACCTCGGCGGAGAGTTCTTGCATGTAGGTTAGGTGGTTCTGAACGTCCTGCTTCGTTCCGAGTCGGCCGCCAGGTCCCGGATGGCCGGGAATGAGCCGCTCCCAGTCCAGGGCGATCACGCGCTTCAAGGACTCGTCCCAGTCAGGCAGATACGAGTCCGGCATGTTGCGCCAATTCACCGCCTGGACCGGGATGAAATCCACGACGAAAAGCAATTTCTCCTTCAACAATCGCATCACCAGCGAATTGTCCGAATGGTTCCTGCCCACGTAAAGCAGTTCCAGCTCGGTGCCGCCGAGTGAGATCGTGCGCTTGTCGTCGACAGTCTCGTCCGGGATCACGATATCGGGCCGCGCCATGGCCGTGAGCCGCTCCTTGGCGAGCCGGTGCGCGACAAAGATCGCACCCGCGTCCTTGAACGGCTTGCCGCCGGCGATGTGGTCAGGATGGTGGTGGCTATAGATCACGTAGCGGATCGGCGCCGAAGTGATCTTCTTGATCTCCGCCACATAGGCCTCCGCCGCCGGGCGGTTGTCGCTGATCGGGTCAGTGGCGATCACACCCGCGGGCGTGACTATGAACATCGACTGGTGGAACTGGTAGCGGAAGATATAGACGTTCTCGGTGCCTTCGATCTTGGTGGTGGAGAACAGCGGGGGCTGCTGAGCCGGCGGCTGTTGCGCCGCCGCCGGCGCCACGGCGGCGAAGGCGGCGCACAGTGCCGCGAACAGAAGTCTCGACATGCATTCCTCCCTAGATTTTCTAATTCAGATTCAAAGTCTTCTTCAGCCGAGTTTCAGAACTTAATCAGATCGAGCCGCGTCAGCGTCACGTTGGGGCCGACGCCGCCCGGCCCGTTGGCGAGATGCCAGGCCGTATACATTTCCGCGAACGCGTCGGCGGACATTCCATCGACCGGAAGGATGACTTTCATCCCCATGAGTGCGGCCGCGCTCGCCGTGTTGAGCACCGCGCCGTGCGCCGCCGTGCCGGTGACGATCACGGTCCTGATGCCTTTGTCGGCGAGAATCTTAGCCAACGCCGTGTCGCGAAACTTGTCCGCGCCGGAGCGTACATTGGGCTCGCCAGCGGCGGGCGCGATCAAGAGGTCGGCGACCGTCACTTGGCCGAAGAGGCTATGCACCACCGGCACGCCTTTCGCGCGCGCTTCGTCGGTGAATTTCTGCACCTTGGGCACGCTGGCCAGACAGCGTGGCCGCTGCCCGCAATTCTGCTTGCCGAAATCGAGCAGCAGGAGCGCCGTCGTCGGCATGTCGATCGTGACCGGCTTCAGTTCGGGCGGCGGAGGAGCCTTTACCGTGCTCCACTCGTCGATGATGGTCTGCGCGCGTGCCGGCGCGCCGGCGAGTCCCGCTGCTACGACCATCGCGCACGCAGCGATCATAGTTCTTACCAACGGCATGGACGTCTCCTCCCTATAGCAAAACCCCAGCGCGGCCCGGTTGTTCCACGCTCTCGCAGTCATGCTAGCGGATGATTTAGGGGGCGTGCTTCACGCCTTCTTGAGCGTGAGCGTCACTACCTTGATATCCCGGTCGCTCGGGTCGTCGGTGACGACGAAGCCGAATTCCTCGCACATTTTCAGCATCGGCTCGTTGTAGCCGAACACCTGCCCGTGGATGCGCTCGAGGCCGGTGGCGCCTCCCCACTCGATGATGCGCCGCATCAACAGGCGGCCGAGGCCGCGCCGCTTATGGTCGGAGCGCACGATCACCGCGTATTCGCCGTGGGTGTGGAACTGGTTGCAATGCAGGCGCGAGACGCCGAGCATCTCGCCGGCCCCCTGGCCGATCGCGACGAACGCCATGGCGCGCTCGTAGTCGATGTCGACGAACTGCCGCACCATCGCCGGGGTCGGCTGGGTGATCGGATGGAAGAAGCGCAGCCGCGCGTCCTCCGGGGTCACGTGGTTGGAGAATTCGGGATAGAGCGCCTCGTCGCTCGGTTTGAGCGGGCGCAGTTGCACCTGCATCCCGTCGCGGAGCGTCTCGTGCTTTTCCCACTCTTTCGGATAGGCGCTCATGGCGGAATCCTACGGAACCTACTTCTCCGGCACCAGCCGCAGCACCTTGCCGTCGCGTGCGTCGGTGAGGAGATAGAGCGTGCCGTCCGCGGCCATGCGCACGTCGCGGATGCGCATGCCGCTACTGTCCAGGAGCCGCTCCTCGCGCAGCACCTTTTCGCCCTCGAGTTCGAGACGGATCAGACTCGCGCGCGCCAGCGCACCGACGAACAGGCTGCCGCGCCA
>JAYUHJ010000546.1:0-2753 GCA_043767065.1 Hyphomicrobiales bacterium
CCGGTTGGGATGGCTTCAAGCAGGCCTTCCTCTTCGAGCCGAACGAGCGCCGCGCGCAGCGGGGTGCGCGAAACACCGAGACGGTCGACGAGCGGAAGCTCCGAGACCCGTTCGCCGGGCTTGAGTTCACCGCTCAGAATGAGCTCGCGCAGCTTGAGCAATGCGCGAACGGTCTGTGACGAGGATGGATCCAAGGAAGGGTCCAAGACTTGGTTCGCTCCAGTTGCGCCAAGGCTGCGGCTTGCCGTCGGCCGAACCCGGACGTAGGCTGTATACAGGACCGGGGTTTGTCAACGGTTTCTGCGTCTCGTGTGCCGTAAGAAATCGCATAATACCAATAACCTGCCGAAATGGCGGCCCCGGCTATCCTTCGCGCTGTATGCAACTCGGGCATTCGCGCGAAGGAGGGGGAGCCAATGCAACGCAGTACCGACCGTATCTTGACCACCCATGCCGGGAGCCTGCCGCGGCCGCCGGATCTCACGCGCATGATGTGGGACCTGCTCGACGAGAAGCCGGTCGATGCGACCAAGCTTCAGGCGCGGGTGAAGGAGGCGGTGGCCGAGGTTATCGCCAAGCAGCGCGATTCCGGAGTCGACATCGTCTCCGACGGCGAGATGAGCAAGGTCGGCTTCAGCAACTACGTGATGCAGCGCTACAGCGGTTTCAAGAACCGCACGCAGTTTGTCGCCACCGATCTTGGCGACTTCCCCGAAATCATCAACAAGCTGTTTGTCGAGAACGAGGGCGGCCAGCATCTGGTCATGCCGAACGTCGAGGGTCCGATCGAGCTTCACGACCACGATGCGGTTCAGCGCGACATCCGAAACCTGAAGGTCGCGCTCGGCAGCCAATCGCCCGACACCGCCTTCATCGCGGCGGTGACGCCTGGGCAAATGCTGTTCAATTTTCCGAACCTCTACTATCCGACGCCCGCGGCATACATCGAAGCCGCCGCCAAGGCGCTGAGCGTCGAGTACCGCGCTATTGTCGATGCGGGATTCAACCTGCAACTCGACGCGCCCGATCTCGCCATGCGCGCCCATTGCTGGACCGGCGACGTAGGCGCGGCGGACATCAAGAATTACGTTCCGATGGCAATCGAGGCCATGAACGAGGCGACGCGCGGCCTGCCGCCGGAAAAAGTGCGGCTGCACCTGTGCTGGGGCAACTATGCCGGCCCGCATCATCACGATGTCGAGCTGAAGGAAATCATCGAGCCGGTGCTGAAGACCAATGCCGGTTTCATCTATTTCGAAGCCGCCAATCCGCGCCACGCGCATGAGTGGGAAGTCTGGGAGGAAATGAAGATTCCGGACGGCAAGGCGCTGATCCCCGGCGTGATCGACACGCTCACCAATCATGTCGAGCACCCGCGGCTGGTGGCGCAGCGGCTGGAGAAGTTCGCCGGGATCGTCGGCAAGGAAAACGTGATTGCCGCCACCGATTGCGGCTTCGGCACTTTCGTCGGCTGGTCCGGCTGCGACCCGAAGGTGGCTTGGCTCAAGCTTGAAGCGCTGGCCGAGGGCGCGCGGATCGCCTCGGATAGGCTGTGGAAGCACTAGGACGGTTCATTCGCGTGTGAGGGAGGGAAGTGTGTCGAAGAGTCCCAGGGGCCCGTTCCGAGCCGATCATGTCGGCAGCCTGTTGCGCCCGGCCAAACTGCAGCAGGCCCAAGTGCAGCGTCTACGCAAGAACGTCACGCCGGAGCGTCTGCGCGAGATCGAGGATGAATGCATCCGCGAGGTCGTGAAGCTGCAGCAGGATGTCGGCCTCCAGGGCATCACCGACGGCGAACTTCGCCGCGACTACTGGCACCTCGATTTCCTCACCCAGATCGGCGGTGTCAAGTTCGAGGAGGGCCACAATCCGCTGAAATGGCACCGTGAGGATGGTGTCCAGCTCGAGTGGGTGCCGCCGGAGGTGAAGGTCCATGCCCGCCTTACGCGGCCGAACCCGATTCAGGTGAAGGACTTCGAGTTCCTGAAGTCGGTCACGAGCAAGACCGCCAAGGTCTGCATTCCTTCGCCTTCGATGATGATCGTTCAGGGCGGCGAGAAGATCATCGACCGGAAAATTTACCCCGACCCCGACCAATTCCTCTCCGATCTATCGCGCGTGTATGCGTTCGAAATCAACGATCTTGCCAAGGCCGGCTGCACCTATCTGCAACTTGACGATACCTTTCTCGCGTTTCTGTGCGATGAAAAGATCGGCGTCGCCTTCGGCCGGAGCAACGAGGACACCAAGAAGATGGCGCGCATCTCGGCGCGTCTGATCAACGACGCGATCCGCAACCGGCCGGACGACATGGCGGTCTGCGTGCATCTCTGCCGCGGCAATTACCAGAGCTCATGGCTGAGCGAGGGCGGTTACGACCCGATCGCCGAAATCCTGCTTGGCGAGATCGAAGTCGATGGCTTTTTTCTGGAGTACGACGATGAGCGCTCGGGCGGATTTGCGCCGCTGCGTTTTCTGCCCAAGGGCAAAAAAGTGGTGCTCGGTGTCGTGACGTCGAAGACGCCGCAGCTCGAGGCGAAAGATGCGCTCAAGCGCCGCATCGACGAGGCGGCAAAGCATGTGCCGCTCGAGCAGCTCGCAATCAGCCCACAATGCGGCTTCGGCTCCACCGCCGAAGGCAATGTGATGACGATCGACCAGGAAGCGGCGAAGCTCCGGCTCTGCGTCGAAGTGGCGACGGAGGTCTGGGGTGGAGTCGCGAATTGACGGCGGCCGCGGTTCGCGGCCGGCGA
>JAYUHJ010000547.1:0-2747 GCA_043767065.1 Hyphomicrobiales bacterium
CGAGTATTCCCGTCCTCGAAACCAAGCGGCTCGTGCTGCGCGCGCCGCGTCTCGAGGACATGGACCAGATCGCCGCGCTCGCCAACAACCGCAAAATCGCCGAGATGACCTCGACGATCCCGCATCCCTATAGCGTCAAAGACGCACAAGCCTGGCTCACGACCATCGTCGTGGCCGAAGGCGGCGCGACGTTCGGGATTTTCCTGAAAGAAACCAACGCCTTCGTCGGCGCCTGCGGCTGCGCGCCGCGCGAGGAGTCGACGCCGGAGCTCGGCTACTGGATCGGCGAGCCCTATTGGAACCGGGGCATCGCCACCGAAGCTGCGCGCGCGGTGATCGACCACGCCTTCACCGAGGGCAGGCACTCGCTGCTGCTCGGCAGCTGCCGCGTCACCAACCTCGCCTCGCGGCGGGTGCTGGAGAAGTGCGGCTTCCAGTGGACCGGCGCGGGCTTGTGCCGCGTGCGCGCGCTCGGCGCGTCGGTGCCTTCGGACCGCTTCCGGCTCGACCAGCGCACTTGGGCGTCCTTGCGCGCCTGGGGCACCACGTCGCTACCAAAGCGAGCCCGGGCGGGAAGGAAAGCAAGATGAACTCTTCAAGCGCGATGCAAGCTCACGCGTGCGGCTCGGGCGGGACCGGCGGCCGGTCCGGCGGCGCCGTGGCTTGCTCGCGCAGGAAGATGAAAATTCCCGCGGCCACGATGATGGCTCCGCCGGCGAGCAATAGCGTCTCGGGCACGTCGCCGAACACGAAATATCCGAACACGACGGCCCAGACGATGAGCGTGTATTGGTACGGAACCACGACGCTCGCAGGCGCGAGCTTCAGCGAGCGGTTGGTGCAGGCGTGCGCAATCAAGGCGATGATGCCGAGGAGCGCAAGCAATAGGAAATCGCGCAAGCTCGGCGTCACCCATCCGAACGGCGTCGCAATGATGCCGAATACGAGCGCGCCCACGGTTTGCGTACCCACCAGCACAGCGTCGGACGTGGCGCGTACGATGCGGGTGATGATCATAAAAAACGCGAAGATGACGCTGCCCGCGAGCGCGATCAGCGCGGGCCACGTGAAGCTCGCCGCCGATGGGCGAAGCGCGATCAACACGCCGATGAATCCGACGATCACCGCGGTCCAACGCCGCCAACCGACATGCTCGCCGAGCAGGATCACGGACAACGCCGTCACGTAGATCGGGCCGGCGAGATAGAAGGTCACCACATCGGCGAGCGGAAGGTACGCGACCGCCCAGTAGAAGAAAGCTACTTCCACAGTGGAGAGCAGCGCGCGCAGCGCCTGCAGGCCGGGCCGCTCCATGTTCGTGTAAGCCTTGATCCCCTCTCGCCAAACGAACGGGGCGAGCAGCACGAGCGCCGCGACGCTGCGGATCAGCAAGAGCTGTCCCACCGAATAGGTGGCGACCAGCCACTTGCCCATGGCGTCGTTGATCGAGAACAGGAACATGCCGGCCAGCATCAGTCCGATGCCGGCGAGCACGGCGGTCCTGGCCGTCTTGGACTGCGGAATCATGAATGGAAGCTACCGGAGAGGCTTGAAACGGCCGTGACGGTAGGCATGGCAAAGCCTTGCCGCAAGCGCGCGATTGCCGCCGCCGCCGCGAGCCGCTACGGAGTGGCGCGATGAAATTCCTCGACGAAGCCAAGGTTTATGTGCGCTCCGGCGACGGCGGCAACGGCTGCGTGTCGTTCCGGCGCGAGAAGTTCATCGAATATGGCGGGCCTGACGGCGGCGACGGCGGCCGCGGCGGCGACGTGGTGCTCGAATGCGTCGGCGGCCTCAATACCCTGATCGACTATCGCTACCAGCAGCATTTCAAGGCCGCCAAAGGCGTAAACGGCGCGGGCCGCAACCGCACCGGCGCAAACGGAAAAGACGCCGTGCTGAAGATTCCCGCAGGCACGCAAGTGTTCGACGAGGATGGCGAGACGCTGCTGGCGGATCTCACCGAGATCGGCGAGCGCGTGGTACTGTTCGAGGGCGGCAACGGCGGCTTCGGCAACGAGCACTTCAAGTCCTCGACCAACCGCTCGCCGCGCCGCGCCAATCCCGGGCAGCCCGGCGTGGAGCGCAGAATCCAGCTTCGCCTGAAGCTGATCGCCGACGCCGGCATCGTCGGCCTGCCGAACGCGGGCAAGTCCACTTTTCTGGCGGCGGTTTCCGCGGCCAAGCCCAAGATCGCCGGCTACCCTTTCACGACGCTGCATCCCCAACTCGGCGTCGTGCGCGCCGACGGCCGCGAGTTCGTGCTCGCCGATATTCCTGGCCTGATCGAGGGCGCGCATGAAGGTGCCGGCCTCGGCGACCGCTTCCTTGGCCACGTCGAGCGCTGCGGCGCGCTCCTGCATCTGATCGATGCGACCGAGGACGATGTCGTGGGTGCGTGGAAGACGGTGCGGGCCGAGCTTTCCGCCTACGGCGAAGGTCTATCGAAAAAGCCCGAACTGGTCGCGCTCTCGAAATCCGATGCGCTAACCAAGAAAGCGCTCACCGAGAAGAAAGCGAAACTCAAGCGCGCCATCAAGCGCGAGCCGCTCGTGCTTTCGGCCCATAGCGGTGAAGGCATCAAGGAAGCCTTACGCGCGCTGCTCGCCTTGATCGAGAAGCGCCGGCGCAAGGAAACGCCGAAGGAGACACGGCCATGGCAGCCATGACTCCGAAGCTCGAGAGCTTCCGCCGCATCGTCGTGAAGGTGGGCTCGTCGCTACTCGTGGACGGCGAGCGCGGCACGC
>JAYUHJ010000548.1:0-2746 GCA_043767065.1 Hyphomicrobiales bacterium
GAGGACGCGAAGGCGGTCGCAGGCGGAGCGGGGGCGGCGAAACCGGTGGCCAAGGCGCCACCTGCTTCTGCGACGCCCACCCCGGTCGGCCTTGCGGCCGACCGACCCTCCCCGCAAGGGGGAGGGAAAGTAACAGCGCAGCCGTCGACTCCATCCTCCCCCTTGACGGGGGAGGTGGCGGCGCGAAGCGCCGCCGGTGGGGGTGTCAGCGCAGCGTCAAACGGTGGAGCGGCCCGCATTTTCGCTTCGCCCTTGGCGCGGCGATTGGCGAAGGAATCCAATATCGATCTCGCGCGCCTTGCCGGCTCCGGCCCGCACGGGCGGATCGTCGCCAGCGATATCGATCTGGTGAAGAAAGGCGGCGCGGCGATGCGCGCGCCAGCGCCAGGAGCCGCGCCCGCGATCCAGGCGCCTTCCGACGCCCAAATTCGCGCCCTGTACGAAGAGGGCAGCTACGAGTTCGTGCCGCACGACTCGATCCGCAAGATCATCGCGCGGCGGCTGGTCGAGTCCAAGCTCACGATCCCCGCCTACTACCTGACCATCGATTGCGAGATTGACTCGCTCCTAAAAGCACGTGAGGAGATCAATTCCTCGGCGCCTAAGGTCGACGGCAAGCCGCGCTTCAGAATCTCAGTCAATGATTTCATCATCAAGGCGATGGCGCTGGCGCTGATCAAAATCCCGAACGCCAACGTGACCTGGACCGAGGCCGGTATGCTCAAGCACAAGCACGCAGACGTGGGCGTCGCGGTCGCGCTCGACGGCGGGCTCGGCCTGATCACGCCGATCGTGCGCCGTGCAGAGGAGAAGACGCTCTCGGTGATCTCCAACGAAATGCGTGAGCTCGCTATCCGCGCGCGGACGAAGAAGCTCAAGCCGCACGAGTTCCAGGGCGGCACGACCTCGATCTCGAACTTGGGCATGTATGGCATCCGCGACTTCATCGCGGTGATCAACCCGCCGCAGTCGAGCATCCTGGCGGTCGGCGTCGGCGAGGAGCGCATGGTGGTGAGGAAGGGCAAGCCTGCGGTCGCGACCGTCATGACGGTGACGCTGTCGGGCGACCACCGCGCCATCGACGGCGCGCTCGGCGCCGAGCTGCTCGGGGCGTTCAAGAACTACATCGAAAACCCGGTCGAGATGCTGGCGTGAGTCATGAAACCGATCTCAGATAAAGACGCAAAAAAGATTTTTTTGAAATCATGGCCGAAGAGCACAACGATATTCTCATATACCGGTGAGATGTGGGTTCAGTGTAGGCCAAAACGCGACGAGGAGAAATTCCGGGGGATTATATTTCCATATTTGCACACGGCTGGCGCTATCCATTTTTGGATTGACCCGGACAGCTTCTATGCGCGTCTGACGAAGACTAATTCCGGAATTTATTGTGACGTAATATGTGCTGAGGTCTGCAATGGGCGACAGAATTTTCAAGAAAAACGTGGAAAGTATGCGTTTGGTGAGGCGGCCCATTTCGTATTCTTCCCACGCCCTTGGCTCGAGGCCCCGCTTGAAAGCATCAAGAAATGCGGGGAGTATTTATTCCCTGAGGGTTCCGAATGGGATGTAGATGAGGGAGATCATGACATTCCCGTCAGGACAATTCGTGTTATGTACTTTCTCGAACCTGACTATTTTGGGAAGCATTTAGAATCGATCGACCCCCGGGCTTGGGAGTACTTTTTGCCAAACACTTCGATTGGATCGATCTCGGCCAAGTACATGAGGACCTTCCTGAATGTAATTTCCCCAGACAGTCATTTTTATGGGTGGGGCTAAATCAAAATGAGCGAGCAGACAGGACTGCGCGACACGCTGATCACCTACTTTCCGATGGTCATCGCGATCATTTCGGTGGTGGCCTCGATTTACAGCGCATGGCTGTTCGCACGCAGCGTCGAGGTCATGCAGCGCGCGGTGGACCGCGGCGAGATCATGCGCGCGTGCAAGGACGTCATTGACCATTATTTCCAAATTAAGGTGAAGGCCGGAATTCTGGCGGACGGCGGTCCTACCGCGACCGTTGCCGCGAACGAAGCTGCCACCGCGGTCGCCAAATTCGGCGCGCTCGGCACTTACCTGGCCAATTTCGGCGACGAGGCCGCGCGTGTGCGTTACACGCAACTCTCGCACGAACTCGCGCGCATCGTTGCCGCCGCGCGCACGACGCCGCGTCGGGATGTCGATAAGTTGTTCGAGCCGGCCGAGAAACTCTTCACCACGCTGAACGACGATTGCGTGCGGACCGCGCAATCGGTGATGTAGCGACGGGTTCGCCATGCCGCGCATGCGGCCCGCCCGGCGCGAAGACGCTGATGTGCTCGCCCGGCTCACCGACATGGCCGGTCACGGTCTCCCGTCTCACCTCTGGGCTGAGGCGGCGGCTGCGGGTGAGACACCGCTGGAAGCCGGCCGCCGCCGCGTCGAGCGCGAGGAGGGCAACTTCTCCTACCGCAATGCCTGGGTGATCGAGGACGCCGGCGCGGTCGCCGCGGGATTGATCGGTTACCGTCAGCCCGAGCCTTATAGTCTCGACGGCGTCGAGACATTTCCGCCGGTCGTCCAACCGCTGGTGCGGCTCGAGGCGCTCGCGCCGGGAAGCTGGTACGTGAATGTCGTCGCCGTGCTGCCGGAGCATCGCGGCAAAGGCCTCGGCAGTCTGCTATTGGCCGACGCGGAGCGGCGAGCGCACGAGGTCGGCGCGCGGTCGCTCAGCCTGATCGTGGCGTCGGAGAACCCG
>JAYUHJ010000549.1:0-2746 GCA_043767065.1 Hyphomicrobiales bacterium
TCTTCTTGGCCTGTTCGGCGTGCTGATGATTGTCGTCGGACTGCTGACACTCGTGCCGCGCAAGTCCGCCGGCTTGGCGGAAGTGCGGCTAACGCGAGAGAGTGCGCGTCGACTTCTGCCGCTTCTGGTCGGCGTCGGTTTTGTGGTTGGTACGCTTTCAGGCTTTTTCGGGATCGGCGGTGGTTTCCTTATCGTGCCCGGGCTGATGGGCGCGACCATGATGCCGCTCCTCAACGCTATCGGGTCCTCGTTGCTTTCGGTGACCCTGTTCGGGACGACGACGGCAGTGAGCTACGCCGCTTCTGGGCTGGTCGATTGGCGCCTTGCTGCACTCTTCATAGTCGGCGGTGCGATGGGCAGTCTCTTCGGCATCTGGCTCGGCCAACGACTCTCCGGTCACAAGCGGTCATTGTCTTTCATCTTCGCCGCGGTCGTCATAACTGTCGGCATATATCTCGCAGGCTCGGCACTTGTGGCTTCATGAAGGGACTGCAGGGGTCGGCCTCGAGTTGCTAGCCAAGCCGGCGATCAATCCATGAACGGAATTGAAACTTGGAAGGGCATGCATCATGCGAGCGATTGAAGCGCTGTTGGCCCGTACCGAACGTTACGGATCGATCTCAGACGCGGTGTTTCGCGTGCTGTTCAGCTTCATCTTTATCGTAGGCGGTCTTGGACATTTCTTTCGCACCGCAGAGATGTTGGCCCGCATCGACGAATCACCGTGGGTGGATGTCGTGCGCCGTATTGGTGACCCCACCATTTTACTCTGGCTCAGCGGCATCGTGTTCGTATTTGGCGGCGCCTGTCTGGCGCTCGGGATCATGACGCGGCTGTCGTCAATGCTGCTGTTCGTGACGCTGATCCCGATCACCTTCAGCATTCATGTCGCCCCCGATCATGTAGGCCCGCTGTTAAAGAACGTTGCCATCCTCGGTGGCCTCATCCATTTCCTCGTTCGCGGTCCTGGCGCCTATGCGTTGCAGCCCGATTTGCCGGCAATTTCCGCCTAGCCAAGTTCAGCGTGCGCTTTTTAGCCGCTCGAGCTCGCGCCGCGCCTCGACGACGAGCGCATGGTTGGGATGCCGCGCGATGAAAAGCTCGAACGCTTCCGCGGTGCCGCGTCCCTTGGCCAGATCGTATTCCTCGCGCACCGCGATCTCCGGATCGCGTGGGCGCGGCAATGGTTCGCTGCGCCGATCTTGCGCGAGACGGGTCGTATCGTCGGTCTTTGCCATCGGGTAGCTCCTCTCGGCGAGCGGGTTCCGGTCTATCGTCAGGCCGCCCACGAACAGGACCGCGGCTGTGAGCGAGACCAGAAGAACGGCTCGGTAGATCATCCTGCACCCTGAGCCAATCGGCTGAATCCTTCCCTAAGATGTCGCGACAAACTGACGGAATTGAGTTCCCGAAAATGGCCTGACGGGGCCGTATCCACGGCACGGGCGGGGGATCGCAATTTTCCGCGGAATCTGGCAAGGGCATTGCAAGGCCGTCTTCGTGGCGCCGGAGTTTCAGATGATTCTGCTTTCGCGGCTACTCTCGATCTTCGTGCTGACGGTCGGAATGTCCGGCTCGGCATTTGCCCATGCCGGCCATGCGGCGGCGTTCAGTTTCTCGTCCGGACTTCTCCACCCCTTCGGAGGGCTGGATCATGTCCTCGCCATGATCGCGGTCGGCCTGCTGGCCGCTCAGCTGGGTGGCCGGGCGCTCTGGTTGGTGCCGGGCACGTTCGTGATGGTCATGGCGCTGGCCGCCGTAGCGGGCATCTCCGGCCTGCCTTTGCCGGGCACCGAATATGGGATCCTGCTTTCGATCGTCGCTATCTCGCTACCGGTGGCACTGGCTCTCGGCATGCCGATCGCGCTCGCCATGGCTTTGGTCGGAGTGTTCGCGATCTTCCACGGACATGCCCATGGAGCAGAGCTTCCGGCTGAGGCGGCGGCCGCGCCCTATATCGCCGGCTTCGCCTTGGCGACGGCGCTGATCCACGCAGTGGGCATCTCGTTTGGCTTGGCCCTCGGCAGGCTTGCCATGGGCCGCCCGGCGCTGCGTATCGCCGGCGGCGCCGTCGCGTTGGCCGGCTGTATCCTGGCCGCTGTATAACGGCCTATTGCTCCTGCCTAATAATTTGGCAGTTCTATTGCGCCTGAATGCTTTTTGTGCAGGCCTGTCGCGAAGCCTTTAATTTTCGCGGCTTCTGACCATCCGAACGCTGGCATGTGCGTTGCAATAAGGGCTCCGAGCACGCGTGACGGGGGTCGCGCGTGCGCGTGAACCTCATGAGGGATTCTACATGCTGAAACACTTCTCCCGTCGCGCGTTCGGCGCCGCTGCTTTCGGTGCCGCCGCGTATGCAATGGCTGCCGCACCCGCGGTAGCGCAGGAGACCATCAAGGTCGGCGTCCTGCATTCGCTGTCCGGCACCATGGCCATCAGCGAAACCACGCTAAAGGACACTATCCTGTTTCTCATCGACGAGCAGAACAAGAAGGGCGGCTTGCTCGGCAAGAAACTCGAAGCCGTGGTGGTCGATCCTGCGTCCAACTGGCCGCTGTTCGCTGAAAAGGCGCGCGAGCTGATTCAGAAGGACAAGGTCGACGTAGTATTCGGTTGCTGGACCTCGGTGTCACGCAAGTCCGTGCTGCCGGTGTTCGAGGAACTGAACTCGATCCTCTTCTACCCCGTGCAGTACGAAGGCGAAGAGAGCCAGCGCAACGTCTTCTACACAGGCGCCGCGCCGAAC
>JAYUHJ010000550.1:0-2743 GCA_043767065.1 Hyphomicrobiales bacterium
CGCCGCCGATGCCTCGTCGGGATCGCCGACGATGGCGAGATAGCGCTCGATCACGGCCATGGTCTCGGCCGGAAGGCGCGTGGCGGCGCCGAGCTCGGCCTGCTCCAAGAAGCGCTCGGCGATCTCGGCGACGGTGCGGCCGCCGACCGCCTTGATGCCGGCTATCGACAGAAGGTCGGCTACCAGCGCGCGCGCGGCGGCGGGATCGGAACCGGCGAGCGCGGCGAGCACGCCGGCGTGCTCGGCGCCGGCGCCGCGGGCGAGCTTCAGGGTCGCGAGATCGGCTTCGAGCGTACCGGCGCGGTTGAAGTCCTTGATCAGGCGGCGCTGCCACGCAGGCGGCAGGTCGAGCGCGGCCACGAGCGCCGCGAACAGGCCGACGTCGCCCATGCGGATTTCCGGATCGGCGGCGCCGTATTGGCGCACGCTGTCGAGCGCAAGCGCGAGGCATTCGGCGTCGGCGGCCTCGCAATCGGCGCGGCCGAGCGACTCGATGCCGGCCTGCAGCAGTTCGGCGCTGCCGTCGCCGCGATCGCGGAACACGGGGCCGAGGTAGCAATAGGCCGCGGGGCGGCCGGGCGCGGCTTTTTCCAGGTGCTCGCGGCAAACCGGGATGGTGAGGTCCGGGCGCAGGCACAGCTCGCGGCCGCGCGCGTCGCTGGTGATGAAGAGCGAGCGGCGCAACTCCTCGCCGGCCAATTCCAAAAAGTCGTCGGCCGGCTGGAGGATGGCGGGCTCCACGCGCAGGTATCCCGCGCGCTCGTAGAGGTCCACGAGCCCGTCCGCGCGATTGGTTCGCGCCGAAGAGGAGGTGCGATCGCTTGCCATGATTCGGTCCTGCGGAGCCGGGGCTCCGAGGGCGGCCTTGTAGCAGGGCAAAACCGGCTCGGCTACTTGGGTTGCGCCGGTTCGCCGCTACGACTTAATGCCGTGCCGCGCCAGCACTTCGCGCACGGCTTCGACCAGCTTGGTCTCCGGCACCGAGAACTGCGCGGGGCGCGTCTCGCGCCATTCCTTGTTGGAGGCGATGGCTTCGGACTTCCTGGCGCCTTCGACCAGGTCCTTGATCTGCACTTCGCCCTTGGCCTTCTCGTCGCCGCCCTGGATGACGACGCAGGGCGCACCGCGCTTGTCGGCGTATTTCAGTTGCGGGCCCATCTTGCCGGAGCCCAGATAAAGCTCCGAGTTGATGCCCGCGTCGCGCAGGGCCTTCACCATGCGCTGATAGTCGGCGATGCGCTCCTGATCGAACACGGTTACGACCACGGGGCCGGCCGCGGTTTTCGCGTCTAACTTGCCGAGATGCTGGAGCGCGGCCATGAGCCGCGAGACGCCGATGGAGAACCCGGTGGCCGGCACCGCCTCGCCACGGAAGCGCGCGACGAGTCCGTCGTAGCGTCCGCCGCCCGCGACCGAGCCGAAGCGGACCGGCTTGCCGTCGTCGCCTTTCACTTCGAAAGCGAGTTCGGCTTCATAGATAGGGCCCGTGTAGTATTCGAGGCCGCGAACGATGGAAGGATCAATACGGATGCGATCTTCCTTCACGTTGCCATCGTCAAGGGCGGATTCGGATTTGACTACATCCACGTAGCCTGAACTCTGAAAGACTGCTTCCATCTCAGCAAGTTCATGGAGGCCCTGAGCCAGCGTGTCATTCATCTCAAATATGAATGCGACTTCTCCTAGTACATCCAAATTAAAACTGTAGTCGTACTTTTTATTCTTCGGGTTTACTTTCTGAAGGGAGGCAGCTTTCCCAGCAAGGAACTCTTCTCGGCCAACATATGATTGTGCATCCCACGTGGCCGGCGGGTGAAAGAACGGATTTGGAAAACGGCCTGCTTCTGCAAATTCACCTCGCTGAATCATGTCGTAAATTATGCCGAACTCTACTAGCCGTAATAGCTGTGCAATTTGAGTGTCGTTTAGTTCTGCACCTTTCGTAAAGTCGCCACTCTCATCCTTCCTACCAATACCCAGGAGATCGCGGATTCCTGCTCTCCCCAACCGGCCATATTTATCTAGCGCCCGCATAACTCTTAGGCGCCGCACAGCATTAGCGTCGCCAAGCAACCCAATGCTTTCCAGTATTCCGTCCAGTACCTTGCGATTACTCACATTCACCAAATAGCTGCCGCGAGGAATTCCAAGTTCCTCCAGCGTATCCGCCGCGAGCATGCACATCTCGGCATCGGCGGCGACGGAGGAAGCGCCGACCGTGTCGGCGTCGAATTGCAGGAACTGGCGATAGCGGCCGGGGCCGGGCTTTTCGTTGCGGAATACGTAGCCCACGCGATAGGAGCGATAGGGCTTTGGCAGACGATCGAAATTTTCCGCGACGTAGCGCGCCAGCGGCGCGGTCAGGTCATAGCGCAGCGAGAGCCATTGCTCGTCGTCGTCCTGGAACGAGAACACGCCTTCGTTGGGCCGGTCCTGGTCGGGCAGAAATTTCCCGAGCGCGTCGGTGTATTCGATGGCCGGCGTTTCCACCGCCTCGAAGCCATAGCGCTCGAACACGGTGCGGATTTTCTCCAGCATCGCGCGCTCGGCCGCAAGCTCCGCCGGCCCGCTCGCTGCACGCCACCTTCTCGATCACCACACCTTGCAGCGGAATGCAGCGCTCCAGCAAATCGACCACATTCTCGCACTCCCACCCGCGTTTGCCGATGACCACCAGCCGCGGCGCCGCGGGACCCATGGTTTCCACGAGGTGCCGCCACAGTTGCAGCAGCATCCAGTGATT
>JAYUHJ010000551.1:0-2739 GCA_043767065.1 Hyphomicrobiales bacterium
CCGGGTGCGGCGCCGATCGACACACCACGTGGCCCGGGCCCGACTCAGCGGTTGCCCGCACCGGGCACGCAGGCGACGCTGCCGCCTTCCGACAGCGCCAAGGACGCCTACGACCTCGCCTATGGCTACATGCTGCGGCGCGACTACGAGCTCGCCACCGAATCGTTCAAGAAGTTCCTCGGCGATTTTCCGAACGACCGCATGGCGCCGGAGGCGTTCTACTGGCTCGGCGAAAGCATGTACCAGCGCAAGCAATACCGCGACTCGGCCGAGAGCTTCCTGAAGATTTCCACCGACTATCCGAACGCGCCGCGGGCGGCAGAAGCGCTGCTGCGGCTCGGCCAGTCGCTTGCCGCGCTCGACGAGCGCGAGACCGCCTGCGCCGCCTTCGGCGAGATCGGTCGCAAATACCCGCGCGCTTCCGCCACGGTGAAGCAGGCCGTCGTTCAGGAACAGCGGCGTGCCAAGTGCTGAATGCGTCAAGTGCTGAACACGCTGTAGTCGGCGACGGCGAGCTGTCGGCGCTTTTTTCCGATTTCGAGAATTTCCGCCGCGTGATCCTCGCCGTTTCCGGCGGTCCGGATTCGACGGCGCTCATGCTGCTCGCCAAGCGCTGGCAAGATCGCCGCCCGCGCAGCCCGGAACTCGTCGCCGCCACCATCGATCATCGGCTGCGCCGAGAATCCAAGACTGAATCCGCAGTGGTCGCCAAGCTCGCAAAGAAGCTCGGCCTGCGTCATCGCACGCTGGTCTGGTCCGGAAAAAAGCCGAAGACCGGCCTGCAACAGGCGGCGCGCGAGGTACGCTATCGTCTGCTGGTCGGGCTTGCGCAAAAGCTAAAGGCCGATGCGATCGCGACGGCGCACACACTAGACGACCAAGCCGAGACCATTCTGATGCGGCTCGCGCGCGGCTCGGGTCTTTCAGGCCTTGCCGGCATCCGCCGCCGCAGCGAGCGCGAAGGCGTCACACTTGCGCGCCCTTTCCTCAAGCTTCCGAAGACGCGCCTGCTCGCTACCTTGAAAAAAGCGGGCATCGCCTTCGCCGAGGATCCGACCAATCGCGATCCGCGCTTCGCGCGCCCGCGGCTGCGCAGGATCGCGGGCGTCCTCGCGGAGGAGGGGCTCGACGCCGCCCGGCTCGCGGGCCTCGCGAAACGCTTCGCGCGCGCCGACGCCGCGCTCGCCGCCACCGTCGATGCCGCGCAATCCCATGTGCTGCTCTCGGCGTCCGCCGATGGGCGCACGACCGACTTCAACGCAGCTGCGCTTTTCACTTTCCCGTCAGAGATCGCGATCCGTCTCTTGGGTCGCGCCATCGATCGCATCGGCGACGAGGGGCCGGTCGAGCTCGGCAAGCTCGAATCGCTTTACGAAGCGCTGGCCGACAGCTACGCGGCCGGCCGGCGGCTCAAGCGCACGCTGGCGGGTGCGGCAATCGCGCTCATGGGCTCACGGCTTTCGGTCGCCCGAGCGCCCGCACGGCGCGCCCGGCGGCCCCGGTAAGCCGTTCCGGACGCGACGGAAATCGGCTCCAGGCAAGGGCCTTCCCTTGTTAACGCCACCCGTGCGCCCTATTTTAACGTTATCCGGCTAACCGGTGGCGCTGCCGCCCCGGGGGGAACGATCCCGGACGGGCATCCGCCCGCCGCGAAAGGTCAGTGATGAACGCGAACCTGCGCAACTTCGCCCTCTGGGTGATCATCGTCCTGTTGCTGTTGGCGCTGTTCTCGCTGTTCCAGAATCCGACCCAGCGCACCGTCAGCAACGACATCACCTTCTCGCAGCTGCTCACCGAGGTCGATGCCGGCCGCGTGCGCGACGTCCTGATCCAGGGCAACGAAATCCACGGCACCTTCTCCGACGGCCGCTCGTTCAACACCTATGCGCCGAGCGATCCGGGCCTGGTGCAGCGCCTCTATGGCAAGGGCGTGCAGATCACCGCCAAGCCGCAGGGCGAACAGGTCCCCTGGTTCGTGTCGCTGCTGGTCTCGTGGCTGCCGTTCATCGCGCTGATCGGCGTCTGGATTTTCCTCTCGCGCCAGATGCAGGGCGGCGCCGGCAAGGCGCTCGGTTTCGGCAAGAGCCGCGCCAAGTTGCTCAACGAGGCGTCCGGCCGCATCACCTTCGA
Organism: Hyphomicrobiales bacterium; assembly: GCA_043767065.1. Classification (GTDB taxonomy): domain Bacteria; phylum Pseudomonadota; class Alphaproteobacteria; order Rhizobiales; family Xanthobacteraceae; genus JAHFPN01. The sequence continues at coordinate 2,131 of JAYUHJ010000551.1, forward strand.
GGACGTGGCCGGCGTCGATGAGGCGAAGTCGGAACTGCAGGAGATCGTCGAATTCTTGCGCGACCCGCAGAAATTCCAGCGCCTCGGCGGCCGTATTCCGCGCGGCGTGCTCCTGGTCGGACCTCCGGGCACCGGCAAGACCTTGCTCGCGCGCGCCATCGCCGGCGAGGCCAACGTGCCGTTCTTCACCATCTCGGGTTCCGACTTCGTCGAGATGTTCGTCGGCGTCGGCGCCTCTCGCGTGCGCGACATGTTCGAGCAGGCCAAGAAGAACGCACCCTGCATCATCTTCATCGACGAAATCGACGCGGTCGGCCGCCATCGCGGCGCCGGCCTCGGCGGCGGCAACGACGAGCGGGAGCAGACGCTGAACCAGCTGCTTGTCGAAATGGATGGTTTTGAGGCCAACGTGGGCGTGATCGTGATCGCGGCGACCAACCGCCCGGACGTGCTCGATCCGGCGCTGTTGCGGCCGGGGCGCTTCGACCGCCAGGTGTACGTGCCCTTGCCAGACATCCGTGGCCGCGAAAAAATTCTGAAAGTACACATGCGCAAGGTGCCGGCGGCCGACAACGTGAACGCCTCGATTATCGCCCGTGGCACGCCCGG
>JAYUHJ010000552.1:0-6453 GCA_043767065.1 Hyphomicrobiales bacterium
GATCCCATCCCGAACTCGGCCGTTAATCTCCACCGCGCCGATGATAGTTCGTCTCAAGACGCGCGAAAGTAGGTCGCTGCCAGGCCTGCCAAGGACAGAAGCCCTCTTCACAATCGAAGCGAAAAGCCGCCGCGGAGGAATCCGTGGCGGCTTTCCGCGTTTTTTCGTCGCGTTGTGGGGCATGGACGTTTGGCCTACGCTATGCGCGAGCAGCCGGGCATCAAGCCACGGCAACAAAGCAAATCGGGAGGATCGGATATGGGTATTGCACGCAGAGACTTGCTCGCCGGCGCCGCGCTTGCGCCGCTCGCGCTCGCCAGTTTCAGGGCTGGGGCGCAGGAGCTTTATCCCTCCTCCCGCGAGATTCGCGTGGTGTGCGGCTACGCGCCGGGCACCGGCGCCGACATTCTGGTGCGCTATTTCACCGAGCAGTTGCGCAAGCTCAGCGGCCGGACGATCATCGTCGAAAACAAGCCCGGCGCCGGCACGACGATCGCCGCCGAATACGTGGCGCGCTCGAAGCCCGACGGCTACACGCTGTTCATCAATCCGGGCAACGGAATGGCCGGCAATCCGTATCTCTACAAAGGCCTCCCGCACAACGTGCTCGACGACTTCGCGCACGTCACCACGCTGGTCAAACTCCCGTTCCTGCTGGCCGTGAGCCCCACATCGCCCGCCAAGACGGTTCCGGAATTCCTCGCCTTGATGAAGCAGAAGGGCGACAAGGCCTCCTACGGTTACCCCAATAACATTTCGCTCGCGGCCGGCGAACTGCTCAAGGAGCGCACCGGCCTGAAGATCGTCGCGGTGCCCTACAAGAGCACGCCCGAAGCTTTGAACGACATGAAATCCGGCCTCATCGACTTTCTGTGGTCCGATGCCACGTTCGGGATCGGGCAGGGGCGCAACGGAAATCTGCGCGTGCTCGCGGTCACCACTTCGGCCCGCAGCGGCCTCGATCCGGCGATCCCGACCTTGCAGGAAAGCGGAGTGCCGAATTTTCACCTGGAGGCATGGTGGGGCGCCTGGTTCCCGGGCAAGACGCCGCGGCCGTTCGTCGATCAGATGTCGGCGTGGCTGAACCAGGTTCTCGCCAGCCAGGAAACCAAGGACTTCTTCCAGAAGGGCGCTATCGCAGACCCGTTCCCCGGCACGCCCGAGTCGCTCCACGCCTATCTCAAGCAAGACATTCCGAGATGGGCCGAAGTGTTCAAGCTCGCCAAGGTGGAACCGCAGTGACAGCGCTTCGCTGAGCCGCCTCGGCTTCGAAATGAAAAGCCGCCGCAGGGAAATCCGCGGCGGTTTTTTCGCGCGCCAGCATCAGCGCCGATATTCGGGCAACCGGTTGAGCAAATCGGTGATCGGATTGGTGGCCCAGGCTTGCGTCACGAAATCGCTGTGCCTTTGGTCGGCGCCCCCGGCGATGAAGACTACGCTGCCGGGTCGCAATTGCGGCTCGAGCGAGGTACGGAGCGGAATGTTCTGGTCCGCCAGGATCCGCTGCAATTCGAGGTTCCTGGCGCGCGTGGAGCCGAGATAGGCGCTGACGAAGAAGCGGGTCCGGTCGCTTTTGATCCAGGTCTCGAACTTGTCGAGTTCGCCATAGAGCGCATCGAGCAGGACAACGCCACGCAGGCGCTTGTTCGTACTGCTGTGGTGGATGGCCCAGGCTGTCGGCGAATAGCCGCCGCTGTAGCCGATGATGATGACCGGTATGCGGTCGAAAATCAGCGTCGTGCCGGGCACTCCATTGAGCAGCGCAAGCTGCTCGGAAGTCTCTTCCAGAAATAGCCTGAATAGATCGGGCTCCCAGAAGCTGCCGGCGCTGGAATCCGCCGCGTTCACCGCGAACTGGGGCGCGACCAGCACCGCATTTGCCTGCGAGAGCGAGATCTGCTCCGCCACCCGCTGCCGCGTCAGCACGTCGCTCGCGATCGTCGCGCGATGACCGTGGAAGAACACGACGATGGCGGCCGGCCGGCGGACGTCGAAGCCTTCGGGGATATGCAGCAGCACGCGCTGGTCGGCGTAGGTCTGATCCTCCGCTTTGAATCCGCGTCGCGTGGTGCGGCCGGGCCGACCGGTTTCGTCGGCGTTGATGAACGGCCGGCCGGTGCGCGGGTCGAGGCCCTCGAATGGGAAGGGCGCGTTTTCGAATTCGACGAACTTGGTCTTGCTCGGTTTTCGGGCTTGGGCGGGCAGTTGGGCCAGTTGCAACGGGAGGAGCGGGCCGTTCTCGGCGCGCAGGTCGCGCGGAGCGGAGAGCGCTTTCTCCTGCAGCACGAGGGAAGCGAGCGCGCAGAGCGCAGCTGCAATCAGCGGCGAGCTTAGGGCTTGCAAGGCGGTTCCCTCTGCATTTCGGCCGGGGAAACGATTGGACGCGAATACCCTTAAGATTGAATCACGACCGGATCGTGGTTGCCAAGACGAAGATGCGGGTGTGCGCCCGGCGCATATCGTGCCGAAAACTAAGTCATTTTCGGACTTGTTCATTAGCTCATTTTCCGGAAGAAGGGACTTGCACAGGGGAATCCGAGAATGCCGTTTCCCACCAAGGCCGCTGCCGTCATCGCCGGCCTGATCTTTTTCGCCGCACCGCACGATGCGGGGTCCGCCGAGGCTTTCCGCGCCGACGATGCCGCGCGCTATCTCGCCGGCATGCAGCCTTCCGCCGAATCGCCGCTGATGAAATTCACCCGCGACGCGGGCTGGCAGCAGCATGCCCGGGCCTTCGACGCGGCCTGGAAAAAACTCGACCGCGAGCAGATTTCGAAAATACGCATCTGGTCGGCGGAACATCTCAAGGAGCGGCGCGAGACGCTGTTCTACACGTTCAGCGGCCCCGACTTCCTGTACGCCAACGCATTCTTTCCTAACGCTTCCACCTATGTGCTGGCCGGTCTCGAGCCGGTAGGCCGCATTCCTGAAATCACCGAGCGGGCGCGTAACTCGCTGCCGGGTCTCCGCGCTTCGCTGAATACGGCCTTGAACCTCAGCTTCTTCATTACCAAACATATGAGGCAGCAGCTGAGCCAGGGCGAGCTGAGCGGCACGCTGCCGATTTTGTACGTGTTCATCGCCCGCTCTGGAAATACGATCAAAGAGGTGAGCCTGGTGAACCTGGACAAGGATGGCAATATTACGCCGGTTGACCAGGCGCGCGCCCGGCAGGCCGTCGACGGCGTGAAGATCGTATTCTCGCGCGGCGATGACGCGCCGCAAACCCTCTATTATTTTCGCACCGATATCTCCGACACCGGTTTGAAGAGCAGCGGCTTCCTCAAGTTCTGCGAGAAGCTCGCGCCCGGCGACGCGTTCCTGAAGAGCGCGTCCTACCTGCTGCACCGGCAGTCGTTCTCGCGCATCCGCCAGTTTCTCGTCGATAACAGCCGCACCATTGCACAGGACGACTCCGGCGTTCCCCTGTTCGCGTTCAAGCCGGACGGGTGGCAGCTCAACCTGTTCGGTACCTATGTCGGCCCGATCGCCGTCTTTCCCGGGCACTATCAGCCCAAGCTGCGCCAGCTCTATCAGCAGGGGAAGCCGCGCAAGCTCGATTTCGGCATTGGCTATCGCTGGCGGCCGAACGAATCCAATATCCTGCTCGCTGTGAAGAAGCCGACGAAAGCCGCGAGCCAGTAGCGCGCGGTGCCTTTTCGCTAGGGCCGGTCCGAAGCCGGCGTCTGCCGCCGGGCGATCAAGAGTAGCGGCACGCCGGCGATCAGCACCGCAACCCCGACGAACGCGCCCAGGCCCGTATAGGCAAGGCTCGAATAGAGCAGCCAAGCGCAACTTGCACAGAACACGATCGGCGTCAGCGGATAAAGCGGGACGCGATAGGGAATTTCCCCGTTGGGTTCCCGCCGGCGCAAGATGAACAGCGAAATGCCCACCAGCAGCATGAACAGCCAGAAAACCGGAGCGGTATATTCCACCATCGTCCGGAAGCCGTCAGGCGTCAGCGCGCCCAACCCGACGAGGGCGAGCGAGATCGCGCCTTGCAGCAGGAAGCCGTTTGAGGGATGGCGTCCGCGGAGATTCCAAATGCCGAGCATGCGCAAAGCATGAACATCGCGCCCCAGCGCGTAGTAGATACGCGCGCCGGTAAAGATCGAGGCATTGAGAGTGCTTAGCGCTGCGCAACAGATGAAAATGCTGAGAATAAGCGCGCCGATATTTCCTCCGGCAAGGCGCATGAGATCCGCCGCCGCGGTGTTTGTCTGTCGAAGCCCCTGTAGTCCCAAAACGCCCAGATAGGCGAGATTGACGAGGACATAGACCAGCACGACGAAGCCGGTGCTGATGAGCAACGTGCGCACCATATTCCGCCGCACATCGCGTAATTCAGCCGAAAGATACGATGCCTCGTTCCAGCCGCCATAAGTCAGAAGTACGAAAACCATCGCGAGGCCGACCGCGGCAAACGGCAGCGGTGCGCTGACCGGAGCCTTTGCAGGGCCTCCCGACCCCATCAAGATCAGCGCGGCAATAACAATGATCAGAAGGGCTGCGACATCGAGCACGGTGAATATGTGCTGCGTCAATGTGCCTTGCTTGGTTCCAATCAGATTAATTCCGGTGAATACCGCCACGGCGATGGCGGCATGGATCGCGGGCCCCTGTGATCCGAGCGGCACGACGACGTTCGCATAGTCGCCATAGACGAAAGCGACCGCGGCGATCGCACCGGTCTGGATCACCGTTCCGCGCGCCCAGGCGAACAGCACTCCCACCGCATGACCATAGGCGCGCGAGAGATAGTGATATTCGCCGCCCGCGTTCGGATGCGCGCTGCCCAGTTCCGCGTAGCACAAAGCGCCGGCCAGCGTGACGATACCGCCGAGCACCCATACACCGATGAACGCCGCCTCGCTGCCGACATTGGCCGCGACCAGGGAAGGGGTCCTGAAAATGCCGATGCCGATCACGATGCCGACCAGCATCGCGACGCCGTCGAATATCGACAGGCTCGCGGTCGGGGTGGCGGGCTTGGAATGTGGCATTGCTCGGACTCGCAGCGTCAACGGGTCAGGCAGATGGAATACCGTGCGGCACTGCGGAGGTGAAGCGCATTATTCGAGAATGAACGTGACTTCCATGGTCACGCGGTACTCGGCGATCTTGCCCCGCTCGACTTTGACTTTCTGCGAGAGGATTTCGAAGCCTGTGACGCCACGCAAGGTTTTCATCGCGCGATTCATGCCTTCCTGTGCGGCTTCCTGAAATCCCTTCGATGAAGAGGCGGTGATCTTGCTTACCCTTGCAACAGCCATGACGCTTCTCCCGTTCTAGCTCCCGGGCCTTCCTCGAGCCCGCCAAAGCCTAACAGGTTTTATAAGCCGGTCACGGGTCTTCGGCGGGCTCAGCGACCGCGGCTCCCCCACAAGGCCGAAAGGCGCTGACGGAAAGCCTTGGGCCGTTCGGCAAAAAGCCGGCCGGCGATGCGCCCCGCGCCGTTCACGTGTGCGATTTGGCGCTTCGCGATCGCAGGAGCAAGCCGCGAGCGCCAAGGCGCGAGTGGTCGATGCGGCGCAGCGAGGCCCGCCAGCACGGCGAGGTCCTGATAGGTGCCGAGACGATTGCGCAGCCGTTGCGTCTCTTCCACCCACAGCTTGCCGAAGCGTGGCCAGAGCGATTCAACGAGCTCCATCTGGTAGCGGTGCTCGACCACGCGTTTGCGCAGTTCGTGCAATTCTTCAGCCGTTGCTTGCGTCCAAGTGTCGGGGATCGCGCGCCGCGCGCGCCGATAGGTTTCCGTTAGCCCGTCAGCGATAGTTTCGAAATCGACTTCGTCCAGCGTCCAGCGTTGATAGACACGCTCCGCCGCTGTCAGGCCGCGCCGCAGGCGGCGGCGCAGCACGGGCTTGAGGACCGCACGCTCACGGCGGTGTTTCATCGCTTCCAATCGCTTGCGCAAGTTCGCCGTGACGCGCGGCGAGAGCGGGCTCTCCTCCTTATCGACGTCGTCGAGCGCATCGAGCGCGGATTGGCCGTCGCGCGTGCGGGTCAACGACTGGGAGAGCTCCCGCGCCGATTTGCGCAGCGCCTGAGCTTCGTCGCCGATCGGCGGCTCCAATAGGCGCAGCAAAGCGCGCCAGCGCTTCATGGCTTTGCGGAACTCGTGGATCCGCTCCGAGTCGGGACGCCGCCTGTCCGCGAGCCCGGTGCGTGCCTCGCCGAAAATGTCGCGGGCGACCGCGGCAAGCGCAGCCCCGATTGGGCCTCTGGGACGGAGGGTGAGCTTGGCGGACATAAGGGCATTTTGCGTACCGGAAAACGCTGTCATGTAGAAGGATCAGCCCTTCCCACCGGCTGTTTCAGTTGCTACATACCGGTTGCCGATCGCAGCTTGCGGCCGGAAATCACGATTTGGCGCGGGGTGGAGCAGCCCGGTAGCTCGTCAGGCTCATAACCTGAAGGTCACAGGTTCAAATCCTGTCCCCGCAACCA
>JAYUHJ010000553.1:0-2730 GCA_043767065.1 Hyphomicrobiales bacterium
TCGTTCGAGCAGATCGGCGATTTCTGCAAGCTGCATACGCTCGAGGTGAAGGGCATCGCCGACGGCGAAGTGGCGCAGGGCATCAAGGGCCTCGATCCGGTCACCACCAGCCAGCTCACGCGGGACGAGATCACCAAGGGCGAGACCGACCCGAACCATCGCCTGCAGCTACTCACGCCCAAGGTCGAGGTTCCCGAGCCCAAGGCCAAGAAAGGCCCGCGCTATACGCCCGTGTCCAAGCGTCAGGACCGGCCGAACGCGATCCTGTGGCTGGTGCGCAATCACCAGGAGCTGAAGGACGCGCAGATCATGCGCCTGGTCGGCACCACCAAGTCGACGATCGAATCGGTGCGCACCCGCACGCACTGGAACGCGCAGACCCTGCAGCCGCTCGACCCGGTGTCGCTCGGCCTTTGCTCGCAGTCCGATCTCGACCACGAGGTGGGCCGCGCGGCCAAGGAGAAGCCGCTGCCGGTGGTGACGGGCGCCACGCTGTTGCCTGCCTCCGAGACGACTAAACCGGAGCCGGCTCCGTCCGAGCCGTTCGTCACCGCGCTGCCGAAAAAGAAAGAGAAGGAAGCGCCGGTCGACGTCGATGCGGTCTTCGCCAAGCTCGGCACGAAAAAGGGCGCGTAGTCCGCGCCGTCATCCTGAGGTGGCGGCCGAAGGCCGCCCTCGAAGGATGATGGCGCCATCGCCCTTCGAGGCTCGCGCCTTCGGCGCTCGCACCTCAGGACGACGGCGCAGTTAATCGAGCTGTTTCTCGCTCACCGGCACCGTGTAATTGAGCGCGAGCCGCCCGCCGTCCACATAGACGGTCTCTCCGGTCATGTAGCTCGCATCGTCCGACGCGAGGAAAGCGGCGACCGAGGCGATTTCCTCCGGCTCGCCGATGCGGCCCAAGGGCGTGCGCGAGAGAATCCGCCGCTTGGCTTCGCGGTCGGTGGCGACCGATTTCAGAATTTCCGTCATGATCGAGCCCGGCCCGATCGCGTTCACGCGGATGCCGTAAGGCGCCAGCGCCAGCGCCATGACGCACGTAAGCTGCGCGACGCCGCCTTTGGAAACCGCGTAGGGCGTCTGATTCGGGATCGCGACCACGGCACTGGTCGAGGACATATTGACGATCGCACCCGGTTTCTTTCCGGCTTTCACTTGCTCGACCATGCGCCGCGCCGCCGCCTGGCCGACGAGGAAGCTGCCCTTCAGGTTGACCCGCAGCACACGGTCGAAATCCTCCTCCTTGAGATCGAGGAATTCCGCGCCAAAGATGATGCCGGCGTTGTTGACGAGCAGATCGACACCGCCGAATGCCTTGACTGTCTCATCGACCAGCTTGGCGGCATCCTTCGCGTCGCCCACGTCGCAATGTGTGAAGCGCGCATGGCCGCCGAGCGCCTTTGCCGCCGCGGCGCCGTCGTGCTCGTTGATGTCCGCGAGCATCACCTTGGCGCCTTCGGCGACGAAGCGCTTCGCGATAGCGAGCCCGATGCCGCGCGCCGCGCCGGTGACGATGGCTACTCTGTTGTCGAGTTTCGCCACAAGCCGCCTCCTTTTCGCGCCGTCACCCTGAGGTGCGAGCTGCCACCGATCTCGGGTTTACCCGAGATCGGCATTTTCAAGGAGCGCAAGTCGGCTATAGCCGACTTGCGTGGCGGCGAGCCTCGAAGGGGATGGCGCCATCATCCTTCGAGGGCCGCGCTTCGCGCGGCCACCTCAGGATGACGGCAACAATCCTTGGCAGCTTACGCTGTCAGCCCCGCTTGCGCAGCCAGCCGTCGATCGAGAAGCGTCCCGCGCCGGTCACGAACAACAGCAGCATGCCGCCGAAGGTTGAGAGGTTCTTCAGGAAGTTGACGTACTGCCCCATTTGCTGGGCTGCCGGATATTCCCAATAGCGATGCGCGAGCGCGGTCGCGACGATCAGGAACACGACGCCGAGGAGAGCGCCATAACGGGTCGCCACTCCTAGAATGAGGGTAATCCCGATCACAAGCTCGGCAGCGGTGGCAAGCCAGGCGAAGAATTCGGGCGCCGGGACGCCCAAGGAAGTGAGGTAGCGCGTGAATCCCGGAATGCCTCCGTTGATGTGGGCCCATCCTGCGGTGAGAAACAACCAGCCGAGCAGGATGCGGCCGATGAGCGCGAAGGCGTCGCCGGTGCGAATGGCAACCCCGTCGCAGGCGGCGAATTGCGCGGGCGACGGTGTTATGAGTTCGTGATTGTTCGACTGGTTGGCCATGGAATTCCCCTCCCGTTGAGCCGAATCTGGCTGGTGTCGGGGATCATACTATCGTCTAAGGGGCCGGGGAGAATAGGGGTTCAACCCGCGAGCCCACGACCTTTTAGCGCTGCGCCGATCTCGTCGAGAATCGCCGGATCGTCGATTGTCGCCGGCATGGTCCAGGGCTCTTTGTCCGCGATCTTCTTCATGGTGCCGCGCAATATCTTGCCCGAGCGCGTCTTCGGCAGGCGCTGCACCGTGATCGCGAGCTTGAACGCCGCCACCGGACCTATTTTTTCGCGCACCAGCCCGACGATCTCTTTCTCGATATCGGTAGCCGATTTCGTCACGCCGGATTTCAGCACGATGAATCCGCACGGCACTTCGCCCTTGAGCGCGTCAGCGATGCCGATAACCGCGCACTCGGCCACATCCGGGTGCGCCGAGAGCACTTCCTCCATGCCGCCGGTCGAGAGCCGGTGCCCGGCGACATTGATGATGTCGTC
>JAYUHJ010000554.1:0-2724 GCA_043767065.1 Hyphomicrobiales bacterium
CCGATGCTGACCGGCCACTCCTCGCATCAGGTCGGGCTCGATGCCGACATCTGGCTGACCCCGATGCCCGACCGCACGCTCACGCGCGCCGAGCGCGAGACCATCTCGGCGACCATGATGGTGCGCACCGACCGGCGCGATATCGATCCCGCCGCCTGGACCCCTTCACACTTGAAAGTGGTCCGCGCTGCCGCCGAGGATCCGGTGGTCGAGCGCATTTTCGTCAATGCCGCGATCAAGAAGGCGCTATGCCGCGAGGCTGGCACCGGGCGCGCCTGGCTCAACAAGGTCAGGCCCTATTGGGGCCACGACTACCACATGCACATCCGCATGCGGTGTCCGGCCGACAATCCCGATTGCAAGCCCCAGGAACCCGTGCCGGCCGGCGACGGCTGCGGCAAAGAGCTGGATTGGTGGTTTGCCGATTCGATTCTGTATCCGAAACCCGCAGCAAAACCGGCCAAGCCCAAGCCGGGACTCACCCTGGCCGAGCTTCCGCCGGCTTGCCGGCAGGTGCTGCTCGCTCCCTGAGCATCAGAACAGCTTCAGCGCCCGTCCGATCTGCCAGATCGCGAGCGCAGCGATGAGCAACCCGACCAGCGTCATCAATAACCTCGGCGACAGGTACTTCACGAGCCAGCCACCGAACGGCGCCGCCAGCACGCCTCCAAGCGCGAGACCGATCAGCTCTCGCAACGGCGAGGCGCCGAGCTCGATGAAAAACGTGGTGGCGGCCGCAACGGTCACGAAGAACTCGGTTACGTTTACGGATCCGACCGCGGTGCGCGGCGCTTGGCCGGAACCGACCAGGGTCGAGGTCACGACCCCACCCCAGCCGCCCCCGCCGCTTGCATCGAGAAAACCGCCGACGAAGCCCAGTGGCGGCGCGATGGAGAGCGACATGTCGGACTCGGCCACGCGGCGGGCCGCTCTGAAAAGAATCAGGAGCCCGACCGCAAGCAGGTAGGCCCACACGTACGGCCTGACCGCTTCGCCATCGACATTGGAAAGCACCCAGGCGCCGAGCACCGCCCCGGCCACACCGGCGAAGCCAAGGCGAAAAACCAGCCGCCAATCGACGTTGCGATGATAGAGATGCGAAGTGCCCGAGGCGGCCGTGGTGAAAATCTCCGCGGTATGGGTGATGGCGCTCGCCTGTGCCGGCGGCAGGCCGAGCGTCAGCATGGCAGTGGTCGAGATCACGCCGAACGCCATGCCGAGCGCGCCGTCGATGAGCTGCGCCGCGAACCCGATTGCAACCAGGAGCGCGAAGTCCACGGCAAGGAAATCGGTGGTCACGGGATGGTCTCCTCCGCAACACAGCGGGCCATCCTAGCCCAGCCGACGTTGTCCTTGGACCTGGCGACCAAGGTAGAAGACGCTAGGAGGAAGTGGGCGGCAGCCGGTCTGTTTACGCCCGCGGGAAGGGCATGATCGCGGCCTGCACCAGCCCGACGATGAGCCCGATGACGATCGCTACCACGATGATGGCAAGCGTATAGACGATCGATTTTTCCTGCGGCGCTTTCATCAGCGGCGGAATTCCGACCCACAACAGATAGAGCCCGTAAAGCCCGAGGATGGCGAGGAAGCCGAGACTCGGGATCAGCAGGAACACGCCGGCGAGCCAGGCTGGCGTATAGGAATAGACCACGAGCTTCAGCGCGTTCTCGGGGTTCTTCTGCCCCTGGAATGTCGGCGCCAGAAGATCGGCCAAGAGCGCCACGATATAGACCATGGCGAACGTGAGGAGATAACCGACGACCGCTCCCACGAGCCCGGTCACGATCGGCACGCGCACCGTGCCGAGTCCCGGCAATGAAATGCCGATCAGCGAAGTTCCGATGAACCCGCAGACCGCGGGAATCGCCGCAAGGATCGCCACATAGTTCATGAATAGATAGGCCACGTCGCCCTGCTCGCGCTCGATGACGGACCATTCGGCCCGCGGATTGAGCAGGATTCCCTTCACGCGCTCGAATAGATTCATGGGGTCGCCTCCCGAACTACCGTCGCCGAATCGTGCGGCGCCAAACAAAATCGTAGCAGGATTATATGACCGGTGCTGCCCGGTCTTTGGGCTAGCCGGCTCGCGCCCAAAGCCGCAAAAAACGCCTCTTGTGGCCCGCGGTCGAAAGCGCGAGGAAGAGACGGGAGCCCCTCATGCGCGATTTCCCGCCCCGCCGCATCGTCTGCCTCACCGAGGAGACTGTGGAGACGCTCTATCTCCTCGGCGAGGACGCCCGCATCGCCGCTGTATCGGGCTACGCGGTTCGCCCGCCGCGCGTGCGCCGGGAGAAGCCGCGCGTATCGGCCTTCATCTCCGCCGATATCGACAAGATCCTGGCGCTTTCGCCCGATCTGGTCCTCACCTTCTCCGATTTGCAGGCGGAGATCGTGGCCGAGCTGGTGCGCCGCGGCGTCGAGGTTCACGCCTTCAATCAGCGCGACCTCGCCGGCATCTACGCGATGATCGAGACGCTGGGCGCCTTGATCGGCACGCCCGAGAAGGGCGCGCGGCTCGCCGCCGAGCTGCGCGGCCGGGTCGAGACGGCAAAGGCCCGCACGAGCAAGCTGCACTCCCGTCCGCGCGTCTATTTCGAGGAATGGGACGAACCGATGATTTCCGGCATTGGCTGGGTCTCCGAGCTTGTGGAGGCCGCCGGCGGCATCGACATCTTTCCCGAGCAGGCGCGCGAGCCTTCGGCCAAGGGCCGCATCGTG
>JAYUHJ010000555.1:0-6415 GCA_043767065.1 Hyphomicrobiales bacterium
CCCATGTGATCGCTCGCCATGCTGCGATCCGCGAGGACCAGGTGCGCCAGGCTGTGATCGTGAGCCGCGTCATCTCCGACGTGCTCAACGACGCCGATCTCGGCGCGCTGGCGCTGGCGCGCAGCCGGCTGACACTCGCCACCTTCTCGCGCGGCCAGGAATTGGAGGCCGACGCGGTCGGCGTCGGCATTTCCGCGCGCGCCGGCTACGATCCCTATGGTGCGTCGCGTTTCCTCAACACCATGGGCCGCTACTCCCCGCTGCGCGCCGCCGCCTTCGGCCGCAGCACCCAGACCAGCGCCGACCAGCTCGACTTCCTCTCCAGCCACCCATCGACGCCGGAGCGCATTTCGATCGCGGTCGCCAATGCACGGCAATATTCCGCGCAAGGAAACGTCGTGCGCGACAGAGTGGCGTTCGTCGAGGCGATGGGCGGCATAGTTTACGGCGATGATCCCAAGGAAGGCTTCGTGCGCGGGCGCCGTTTCTTCCATCCGAACCTGGGCTTCACCTTCACCGCGCCCGAAGGATTCGCGATGGAGAACACGCCGCAGGCGGTTTTGGGCGCGACGCCGTCGGGCCGTGAGGCGCTGCGGCTCGACGCGGCCCGGGTGCCGGCGCTGCAGCCGCTCGGCACCTATCTGGCCTCGGGCTGGATCGACGGGGTCGACGCGGCTTCGGTCGAGACCCTCGTCATCAACGGCTTCCCGGCCGCGACCGCCATCGCGCGGGGTTCGCAATGGTCCTTCCGCTTTTATGCGATCCGCTTCGGCACCGACGTCTATCGCCTGGTATTCGCGGCGCGTGAGTTGTCGCCCGAGCTCGACAAGCGCTTTCACACTGCGGCGACTACGTTCCGCCGTGTCCCGATCGATGAGGCGCGCCAGGCGCGGCCGCTGCGCGTCGAGGCCGTTCGCGTCGCGCGCGGCGACACGGCGGAAAAGCTCGCGGCCAAGATGGTGGTGCCGGATCGCGCGCTCGAGCGGTTTCTGGTTCTGAACGGGCTCGAGCGTGGTGCGGTGCTCAAGCCCGGCGATCTGGTCAAGACCGTGGTCGAGTGACGCGCAAGCGCGCCCTAGCGCTGCGTATGCACCAGGTTTTCCAGGCGGGTTTCCTTGAGGTGCTGGTCGAGGCCCCAGCGCTTCACCTGTTCCAGCGTGTCGTCGAATTCCGTTTGCGATAGCGGCTTATTGACGAACTTCTCGCCGCGCGTGAATTTCGAAAAATCCCACGGGTGAAAGTCCTCGAACTCGCCGGGGATCGAGAACCGCCAAAGCGGCAGAAACTTCGGCAGGTCCGCTTCAAGCGCTTCTTCCGCGCGCTGCAGCGCGTTCATGTAGCCCTGCACCACGTCGGCCGCGGCGTTCCCCGGCACCCACCAGAGCGTATGGAAGCGATCCTCGATGACTTTGCGCAGGCCGAGCTGCTCGGCCATGTCCATCTGCGGCGGCAACAGGCTCGCGGCCTCGACTTCGCCCTCCAGCAGCGCCTTGAGCCGCGCGCCGAAACCGCCGGTATTTACCGTCTTGATGTGCGCGAGCGGGAGGTACTTCTCTAGCCGATAGGGTACGTTGAAATGGCTGCCGGCGCGCAGCCCGACCGAGATCGGAATGTCCTTCAAATCTTTCGGCCCGCGGATCTTCGAATCCGGCCTGACGTAGATCGCCCAGGGTGAGTCGCCATAGGCCTCGGCCACCACGCTGCCCATGCCCGCGCTCGCGTTGCAGATCGTGCCCCAGACGCAAGCGCCCTGGATCACGTCCTCTTTGCTCTCGGTATAGGGCCGGTCCTGCGGGCGCTGGAAATAGTCCAAGCCCTTCCAGCTCGACTGCGTTCCCTTGAACGTCTTCCAGTCGAACTCGACATCGAGCCCCTCGGCTTCGAAATAGCCTTCCTGCTTGGCGACCCAGTCGTTGAGCCCCATGCCTTTGGGAGCGATCTTCACCCGCTTCAGCGTCTTGCTCATGGCGTTTCCTCCGCTAGTCACGCTGGTCATCCGCCACGCGTCGGCGCGAGGGGTGCGGTTTGGAGAGCCTACTGCGGGTGGATACACCGGAAAAGTATCGTTGCCGTGCTTGCGGGCTATGGAGCGCATTCCCCAAAAGAATACGCCCGGCTTTCGCCGGGCGTTTGTTTGGTTCTTGGCCGGGAAGGGGGCTTAGGCCGCCTCTTCCTGCGCGACCTCGGCTTCCTCGGCCGGCTTCGGCGCACCGCGCTTCGGTCCCTTGAGGAGATTGGTTTCGATCAGCTTCTGCGCCTCGGTGTCGGTGACGTCCTCCACCACCGCGATCTCGCGCAGCATGCGGTCGAGCGCCGCTTCGTAGAGCTGACGTTCACTGTAGGACTGCTCGGGCTGATTCTCCGAGCGGAACAGATCCCGCACCACTTCGGCGATCGCGATCAGGTCGCCCGAATTGATCTTGGCCTCATATTCCTGAGCGCGGCGGCTCCACATCGTGCGCTTGATGCGTGCGCGGCCCTTCAGCGTCTCGACCGCCCGCTTCACGATCTCGGGTCCCGCGAGCTTGCGCATGCCGACGGCAAGCGCCTTCGAGGTCGGCACGCGCAGGATCATCTTGTCCTTCGCGAAGCTGATCACGAACAGCTCAAGCTTGAAGCCGGCGACTTCCTGCTCCTCGATGCGCGCGATCTGGCCGACGCCATGAGACGGATAAACGATGTACTCGTTGGTCCGGAAACCCTGGCGGGTATGGCTCTGGCGCATGGGCGCAGGCTTGGCCGCGGCCTTCGGCGCAGGCTTGTGCACGGCCTTGGCGGCCGGCTTGTGGGCGAACTTCTTGGCAGTCTTGGACGGCATGACGTTTCTGACGCTCCTGGTACCTTTTCCCTGACGGCGCGGCTTCAGCCCACCGACTTGGACCCAAAGACTTGGACCCAAAGACTTGGGCCCTAAAGACTTGGACCCAAACCGGCGAACCGTGCCGGCAACGGGGCCCCTTACAGACTACAACCCAGACCTCGCGCGCCTCGCTGCGGACGACCCGCTGTAAGGCGAACGTGATTCACGCCCCGATTCCGTGAGAAAGGCTCCCTGGGGGAGCACTGCAACATGGCGAAAACGCTCGGCGATTGCGGCAATATAGCACAAATCCTTCAAAAATCAAGGCTTTAGTGCATCGCGGCGTATTTTCGCCGCAGATAGGGTTAGCGGCAGCACGCCCGTCTTGTTCGAAAGCCGCTCAATCGCCCGTGCCGGGTTTAGGCGAGAAAAATTTCATTTTATCGGGCACGCCCTCCCATTCCTTCGCATCGGCCGGCGGATCGCGCTTGATCGTGATATTCGGCCAGATTTTCGCGTAGTCGGCGTTTAACGAAAGCCATTTGTCGGCGCCCGACGCGGTGTCGGGCTTGATCGCGTCGACTGGGCACTCCGGCTCGCACACGCCGCAATCGATGCATTCGTCAGGGTGGATAACGAGCATGTTCTCGCCCTCGTAGAAGCAATCCACGGGGCACACCTCGACGCAATCCATCAACTTGCAACGGATGCAGCTGTCGTTGACGATGTAGGTCATTCGCTCGTTCCGAACCCTTACAACTCAGTGCCGGGCCTAGCCCAGCTAAAGTTCGCCCGCAAGCAAGCGCGTCAGGCGTCGAACCCTCGCTGCAGCCGATCGAGTGCGCGCCGCTCCCGCTTGGTCGGCCGTCCGCTGCCGGCGAGCCGGGGCGCCGGGGAGACCACGCGCACCGGCTTCGGTGCGGGTGGGCTCAAGTCCTCATATAGGCGGCCTGCCACCTCGCTGCCGCCGCGGCGCTCGGCGAAGGCGAGGACCTTCAACACGCGCACGTCGCGGGAGATGGCAACCGTCAGCACGTCGCCGAGCTTCAAGCCCCGGCCCGGCGCGTCGATACGCTTGCCGTTCACCCGCACATGGCCCGCTGCGGTAAGCTTGGCTGCGAGCGTGCGTGTGCGCACGAGCCGCGCGTGCCAGAGAAAGCGGTCGACGCGCTGACGCTCGCCGTCCACTCAGTCGTCCTTTTTGCCGGCTTCGAGCCGGGCCTTGAGCGCGGCGAGCGCCGCGAACGGCGAGTTCGGATCCGCCACCCGTTCCTTGCGCTCGGGGCGTATCTCGCGCTTCCAGTCATCACGCTCGCGCTCGCGGCGCGGGCGGTCCTCGCGCTTGTGGCGTGGGCGATCGTCACGCGCGCGGCCGGTACGCTCATCGCGTCGGGCGGGCTCTTCGCGCCGGGGGGGACGTTCCTCGCGGCGTGGGCGTTCGTCTGGCCGCGGACGCCGCGCTTCCGGACGCGGCTCGCCTTCTTTCGGTGCGCCATCGGCTGGCGCGCTGTTGACAGTTGGTGCCGGACGATCCGGCTGCAGACGGCGTTCCTCGGGCTTGCGTCTCGGACGCCGTGCACCTTCCGGCCGGCCCGGACGCCAGATTTCGATCATCGCGGGCTCGCTCGGCGCCACTTCGGCGACAGCAGCGATGGGGGACTGATCGGGCCGGGGGGTCGCCTCCGGCACCGGAGCCGGATCGGCGGCGGCTTCCGGCACGGGCGCCGGATCGGCAGGCGCCAATGCCAGTGGCTCGCTGTCGGTCGGGCCCATCAGGGCCGCTTCGATTGCCGTTGCCGGCGCGGGCGCAGGAGACGGCGCTGCGGCTTCCGGCGGGGGCGCGGGACGCCGCTCCATGCGATAGCCGAGCGCGCGCAAGATGGCGGCGAAGTCCTCGCCTGAGCAGCCGACCAGAGAAGTCATTGCAACGGTGATGGTGAAGCCGCGCCCGTCGGTCACGCCCGCGGGCTTGTCGCCCGGCATGCCTGGGCGCCAGGAGAGCGGCGGCCGGATCAAATCGGCTAGCCGCTCGAGGATATCCACCCGCACCGCACGCGGCCCGCATACGCGATAGCCGACCACGCGATAGAGCGGCTTTGCCACTTCGGGATCGACGGCGATGGAAGTCCGCCCGCTCGAAGCGAGTGCTGGCAGGTCGTCGAGACCTTTCTGGCTCAATCCACCGTGTTTCAGTGCAAAGAGCAGCAGCCCGAGTGTGCGCGGTGCGGGCTTGAGCAACCCCGGCATATAGATGTGATAGGCGCCGAAGCGGACGCCGTATTTGCGCAGCACCGCGCGCGTTTCCTGATCGAGGCCTTTAACCTCGTCGGCGACCTTCTGCCGCTCCAGTACGCCGAGCGCCTCGGCGAGCTGGAACGCGACGCCGCGCGAAATCCCGACGATGTCCTCAGCTTTGCTCACGGCGAGCAGCGGCCCGAGCAATTTCTCGATATGGCTCTTCAGCCATTTTGCGAGGCGCGCATCGACCGCTTCGCGCGCGGGGCCGGTCAGTTGCTCGTCGGCGAGCAATCTCAGTCTCGGCTCGAGCAGATTCTCGGCGGCGAAGAGGCGGGCCACCGGTTCGCCGGTCCAGCGCACCGCACCGTCGTTGGAAAGCACGAAGGCCTCGTCGGCGGCCTCGGAAAGCCGCTTCGATCGCGCCTCGATCTCGACGGCGAGCACCTTCTGCGCCGCGGCGCGCAGCGCCTTGGCGTCCGTTGCGCCGCTGGAGACATCGGGCACGAATTCGAATCCGGAAAGCCGGCCGATGACGTGGCCCTCGACGACCACATCCCCGCTCTTGTTGATCTCCGTCTCCAGCATCGCGTTCTCTCGCAACCGCCGCATCAGGACGCTGGTACGCCGATCGACGAAGCGCTGGGCGAGCCGTTCGTGAAGTGCATCGGAAAGCTTGTCCTCGACGCCTCTTGTTACACCCTGCCAGTGCTCGGGATCTTCGAGCCAGTCGGACCGGTTCGCCACAAAGGTCCAGGTTCGCACCTGGGCAATGCGATAGGAAAGCGTGTCGATGTCGCCGTCGGTCCGATCGGCCTGCGCTACCTGGCGCGCAAACCAGTCGGGGGAAATCCTACCCTCTCGCGCCAGGAATCCATAGAGGGTCAGGATCAGCTCCGCGTGGGCCGCCGGCGCAATCTTGCGGTAATCGGGGACTTGGCAGGCCTCCCACAAAAGCTGCACGGCCTTGGGACTAGTGGCCAGTTGGCGCACCTCGTCCTCGCGCGCCGCCCGTTCCAGAACACGCACGTCGTCCGCAACCGGCGCGCGCGTCAGCCCTTCCTCGTTGGGCGTGCGTGCGAGGCTCTCAAGTAGGGCCTCGATCGAGCGAAAATCGAGCGCGGTGTTGCGCCACTGCAGCACCGGCACTGCCTCGAACGTATGACTCTCGAGCCGCTCCACCATCTCCATCTCGAAGGCCGGGCAGCGGCCGGTGGTGCCGAAAGTTCCGTCGCGCTGGGCGCGTCCGGCGCGGCCCGCGATCTGCGCCAGCTCGGCCGATGACAGGCGGCGGAACTGGTAGCCGTCGAACTTGCGATCCGAGGCGAAGGCGACGTGATCGACGTCGAGATTGAGCCCCATGCCGATCGCGTCGGTGGC
>JAYUHJ010000556.1:0-2704 GCA_043767065.1 Hyphomicrobiales bacterium
TGCACCGCGAGCGCGATGCGCCGCGGCGTCGCGAACGCCTTGGCGCCGTCATAGGTCAGTCCGGCATCCACCAGTTTGTCGGTGACGAGCTTCTTCAAATTCTCCATCGCCCCGCGCTGCATCCGCGCCGGGATTTCCTCGGAGAACAGTTCGAGCAGAAGGTCGGGCATCTCAGGCGCCGCCGCCCTCGGTCTTCAGCCACGCCGCGCCGCAGGCTTTGGCCAACTCGCGCACGCGCAGGATAAAGCTCTGACGCTCCGTCACCGAGATCACCCCGCGCGCGTCGAGCAGGTTGAACGCGTGGCTCGCCTTGATGCACTGGTCATAGGCCGGCAGCGCCATCTCGTGCCGCTTGCCCTTGTCGCCGGCCGCGAGCAGGCGCTTGCACTCGTCCTCGGCGTCCTTGAAATGACGAAACAGCATCTCCGTATCGGCGAACTCGAAATTGAAACGCGAAAATTCCTGCTCGGCCTGCTTGAACACGTCGCCGTAGGTGACCTTGTCCTTGCCTTCGCGGCCGTTGAAGTTGAGATCGAACACGTTCTCGACGCCCTGCACGTACATCGCCAGTCGCTCGAGCCCGTAGGTCAGCTCGCCGGAGACTGGCGCGCATTCGAAGCCTGCGACCTGCTGGAAATACGTGAACTGCGAAACTTCCATCCCGTCGCACCAGCATTCCCACCCAAGGCCTGAGGCGCCGAGCGTCGGGCTCTCCCAATCGTCCTCGACGAAGCGGATGTCGTGCAGCTTCTGGTCGATGCCGATTTTCGCAAGCGAGCGGAGATAAAGCTCCTGGATATCGTCCGGCGACGGCTTCAGGATCGCCTGGAACTGATAATAGTGCTGCAGCCGGTTCGGGTTCTCGCCGTAGCGGCCGTCCTTCGGCCGGCGCGAGGGCTGCACGTAGGCCGCCTTCCACGGCTTCGGCCCGAGCGCACGCAGCGTCGTCGCCGGATGGAACGTGCCGGCGCCCATTTCCATGTCGTAGGGCTGCAGGATCACGCAGCCCTGCTCGGCCCAGAAAGTCTGCAGTGCGAGGATCAGGCCCTGGAACGAGCGTTTGGGGGAAAGTTCGGGCGAATCGGTCATGGCGCGCCGCGTTATGAAAGCGGCGCGACCCTAGGGGCGGCCCTATGCGAAATCAAGGAATGGCGGCTCTTGCAACAATCACCTCTCCCCGCTTGCGGGGAGAGGTCGCCCGCCGTAGCCCGAAGGGCGAAGGCGTGGCGGGTGAGGGGGCCTTGCTGTTTCGCACCAGCCCCTCACCCGGCTCGCCGCGCCTTCGCGCTGCGCGCTACGGCGGGCTCGCCACCCTCTCCCCGCCTTGCGGGGAGAGGGACATTACGCGCGCGGCGGCCGGTAGTCGCCGGTCTCTGGGTCGCGCTCGAGCTTGGGCACCGAATTGGGCTTTGTCGCCTCGAGTTCCTTCTCGCGCGCGGCTTCCACTTCGGCCTTTTTGGCGTCGAGCACGAATTTCTTCAGGAGCGCTGCGGCGCCGACGGCGCCCAGCATCCAGATCAAAGCAGGGGGCACGGGCATGGATTTCTCGCTAGTGCCCGTGCTTCTGCGCGGCCGGATCATGGGCCGGCGCCGGCGAATCCGAACCGTAGCCGCGCAGCGTCATATATTGCGTTCGCTGCTCGGGCTTGAGTACCTGCGCCATCGCCAGATGCGCCTGCAGATGCACGGCACGCAGCGCGCTGCGCTTGTCGCCGATTTGACTGGAGAGACGCTGGATCGCCGAAGCCTCGGCCGCGCCTTCGCGGAAAAAGCGGTCGAGCTCCGCTTCCAGAGCGACCACATCCCCGCCGATACGAATCGCGGCAGTCTTCATTTCAGCCTCGATCGCGGAAGCGCGGGTGCGCTGCGCCGGGTCGAGACCGAGCTTGTCGGCAAGATCCAGCACATGTCGCGGGCCGGGAAATCCATTAAGCTCCGCGACCAGCGAAAAGCCCAATCCTTCGCCGGCAAGCAGTCCGGCGACTTCCTCCGGCGACAGCGCCTTGATGTCGCGGCGCTCGAACCCGGCATACGGCGAATGTTGCTCGCTCGCGGCCGCTGCCGCGCCCGCGGCCATCGCCGCGATCAGTGCGCCGATTGCGATGTTTCTCATCGGGTTCATCCTCCGTTCAATCGCCTACAAGCCGTAGCGCGACCAGAGTGCACGGGCTTCGATGGCGGAAACGAGGCCGCCGGCCCAGTCGCCGGGCAGCGCATTTTCCATTGCCCCGGCCGAGCGCCACGCGAACAAGCCGCGCGGCGGGGTGATCAGCGGCATCAGCACCTTCTTGCCGAAACGCTCGCGCAGCACCGTGCGCAGATCGCCGATCTCGTCGGCGAGCCCGAGCTTGATCGCTTGGCCGCCGACCCAGAACTCGCCGGTGAACAGCGTCTTGTCGGTGCCCTTCAGGCGCTTGCCGCGGCTCTGCTTCACGAGATCGATGAATCCCGCGTGGATTTCCTTCTGCAGCGCCTCGATCCGCTTCACGTCCTCGGGCCGCTCCGGCTTGAACGGGTCGAGCATCACCTTGCGCTCGCCCGCCGTATGCACGCGCCGCTCGACGCCGATTTTCTGGATCAGCTTGTCGAAGCCGAAGCCCGCCGCAACCACGCCGATCGAGCCGACGATCGAATTCGGATCGACCACGATCTCGTCGGCGGCGCAGGCGATCATGTAGCCGCCGGAAGCCGCCACGTCCTCGAC
>JAYUHJ010000557.1:0-6379 GCA_043767065.1 Hyphomicrobiales bacterium
GATGTCGATCTTCTCGCCCTGCAGCTCGTTGACCACCGCCTGCACGCGCGAGCCGCGCATGCCGACGCAGGCGCCGACCGGATCGACCGAGGAGTCGCGGGAGATCACCGCGATCTTGGCGCGCGAGCCGGGATCGCGGGCCACCGCCTTGATCTCGACGATGCCGTCGTAGATTTCCGGCACTTCCTGCGCGAACAGCTTGGCCATGAATTGCGGGTGGGTGCGCGACAGGAAGATCTGCGGACCGCGCGGCTCGCGCCGCACGTCATAGACATAGGCGCGCACACGGTCGCCGTTCCTGAATACCTCGCGCGGCAGCAGTTCGTCGCGCCGCACCATGGCTTCGCCGCGACCGAGATCGGCGACCACGTTGCCGTACTCGACGCGCTTGACGATGCCGCTGACGATATCGCCGATGCGGTCCTTGTATTCCTGGTATTGCCGGTCGCGCTCGGCCTCGCGTACTTTCTGCACGATCACTTGCTTGGCGGATTGCGCCGCGATGCGGCCGAACTCGAGCGGCGGCAGCGCGTCGGCGATGGTGTCGCCGATCTGGGCGGCCGGATTGTGCCGCCGCGCGGTCTCGAGCTCAATCTGGATCGCGGGGTTCTCCACGGCCTCGACCACGAGCATATGGCGCGCGAGCCGAAGCTCGCCGGTCTTGGCGTTGATCTCGGCGTGGACGTCGGTCTCCGCGCCGTAGCGCGAGCGCGCGGCCTTGGCGATCGCATCCTCCATCGCCGTGATGACGATCGAGCGGTCGATCGACTTCTCGCGGGCGACCGCTTCGGCGATCTGCAGCAACTCGAGCCGGTTTGCACTGACGGCCATTTCAATCTCTCCTGACTTCAGACCCGGCCTTCGGCGGCCGTACTTTGGGGTTCATTGCGCGCGGCTTGTTTGCTGCGCTTGAGCGCCTGGGCGACCAGGGCATCGGTGAGCACCAGCTTCGCCTCGGCGATATCGTCGAACGGCAGTAATACGGTCTCGGTTACCGCTTCGCGCGTCTCATAGCGAAGCTTCGCGCCATTGCCTTCGGCGCCGAGCAGCTCGCCGCGAAAGCGCTTGCGGCCGGCGATACCGGAGGTCATCTCGACCTTGATCTCGTGGCCGGCATAGCGCTCGAAATCGGAGTGGCGCACCAGCGGCCGGTCGATGCCGGGCGAGGAAAGCTCTAGCCGATAGGTACCCGGGATCGGATCTTCCACGTCGAACGCGGGCGACAGCGTACGGCTCGCCAGCTGGCAATCTTCGATCGTGAAGCTGCCGTCCGGCCGCTCGGCCATGATCTGCACCGTGCAGCCGTCGCGGCCGGAGACTCGGATGCGCACCAGGCGGAATCCGAGACCCTCAAGCACCGGCGCCGCGATCGCGGCGAGGCGGGCGGCAAGGCCCGTCTCCGCGATCAGGCGCGGCTCGTCGAGTTCGGAAGCGGCAAATGTTTCCGTCGTGTTCATCGCTCTGGCGCGCCTTGCGCGCGGGCTAACAAAAAAGAGCGGGTCCCGGTCGGGGCCCACTCTCCACGTTCGATCCGAGGATCGCGTTGAGATGTACGTTCTTGTTCTGGGAATATAGCGCAGGCTGCGCGCGACGCAAGCCCTTCAATGGCGCTGAAAGCGCAAATAAGTCGGCTTTCGGCCGACAGTTAATGCCTTGGCCTCGTAGCGCGTGCTCGGAAAACCCGCCCAGGGCAACCGCCAGTCGTCGGCCTGCTCGGCGGTCCAGGCGAGATCCGGCGCGCGGAGCAAGCGCACGAGCGCCCATTCGGCGTAGCTCGCGATGTCGGTGGCAAAGCGGAGCTCGCCGCCTGGCGCGAGAATTTTCGTCATCCGCGCGACGCGCTGATCGGAAACGAAGCGGCGCTTCCAGTGGCGCCGCTTGGGCCAGGGATCGGGATAGAGAATATCGATGCGCGAAAGCGAAGCCTCCGGCAGCCACTCGATCAGGCCGAGTGCGTCGCCGTAGTGCAGGCGGATGTTTTTCAGGCCCTCGGCCTCGATCACGGCGAGCGCGCGGGCCATGCCGTTTTGATAAGGCTCGCAACCGACAAAGCCAATGGCGGGATTTTGCCGCGCCTCGTGCAGCAGATGCTCGCCGCCGCCGAAACCGATCTCGAGCCGGACTGCATCGACCGCGACCGGAAACAGCGTGCGCAGGTCCGAAGCAGGCTTGGTGAGATCGAGGGCGAGGGCGGGCAGCACCTCGCTCATCAGCCGGGCCTGACCCGGCCGCAACTTGTGGCCCTTGCGCCGGCCGAAAAAGGCCCCACGCCGTGGCTCCTGGCTCGCGTCTGTCGTCATGGCGTCCGTATCGTCCGCCAGACGACCTTTCGTTTCAATGACGAACGGGGTTCCTCAGCGCACGCCGTTCTTCAGCTTGTCGGCAAGGTCCGTTTTCTCCCAGGAGAAGCCGCCGTCCTTGTCCGGCGCGCGGCCGAAATGGCCATAAGCCGAGGTGCGGGCATAGATCGGCTTGTTCAGCCCCAGATGCTCGCGGATGCCGCGCGGCGACAGATCCATGATCTCGCCGAGCGCCTTCTCGAGCTTGGCCTCGTCGACTTTGCCGGTGCCATGCAGATCGACATAGATCGAGAGCGGCTGCGAGACGCCGATCGCGTAGGCGAGCTGGATGGTGCAGCGGTCCGCGAGCCCCGCCGCGATCACGTTCTTGGCGAGATAGCGCGCGGCATAGGCGGCCGAACGATCGACCTTGGTCGGGTCCTTGCCCGAGAACGCGCCGCCGCCGTGCGGCGCCGCGCCGCCGTAGGTATCGACGATGATCTTGCGGCCGGTCAGGCCCGAGTCGCCGTCCGGTCCGCCGATCACGAATTTGCCGGTCGGGTTCACGTGCCAGATCGTGTTCTTGGTGATCCAGCCTTCGGGCAGCGCCTTCTTGACGTACGGCTCGACGATCGCCTTGACGTCGCCCGACGTGAGCGTCTCGTCGGTGTGCTGGGTCGAGACCACGATCTGCGTCGCCTCGACCGGCTTGCCGCCGGCATAGCGCACGGTGACCTGGCTCTTGGCGTCCGGCCCGAGCGCCTTGGTCTGGCCGGCATGGCGCGCGTCGGCCATGAGCTTGAGAATCTTATGCGCGTAATAGAGCGGCGCCGGCATCAGCTCCGGCGTCTCGCGGCAGGCATAGCCGAACATGATGCCCTGGTCGCCGGCGCCTTCGTCCTTGTTGCCGGCTGCGTCCACGCCTTGCGCGATATCGGCCGATTGCGCGTGCAACAGCACCTCGACCTTGGCGGTCTTCCAGTGGAAGCCGTCCTGTTCGTAGCCGATGTCCTTGATCGCGGCGCGCGCGCGTTCCTCGACGATTTCCGGCGTGATCTGCGACGGCCCGCGCGTCTCGCCGGCGATCACGACGCGGTTGGTGGTGCAAAGCGTCTCGGCGGCGACGCGCAGATTGCGCGGGTCCCAGCCGTGTTTCGGCCCGATCGAGAAGAAGGCGTCGACGATTTCGTCCGAAATGCGATCGCAGACTTTGTCCGGATGGCCTTCGGATACGGATTCGCTGGTGAACAGATAATCTTGACGAGCCACTTTGCGCCACCCCTCTACTAGGAAAAGCATCGCCGCGACCGCGAGCGCTCGCGGCGGTTCTTGCAGCGTCCGTTTACGCGGTCAAGATGTGGGCTGAATGGGCGCATGCCCGCGAAATGCGGGGTAAACGCGATCAGCGGTCGTCGTCGTTGGCGATGGATTGGACCAGATCGACGATGCGGCGGCGCACCTTGGCGTCCTTGACCTTCATGAAAGCCTTGGTCAGCGCCAGCCCATCGGAGGTCGCGAGGAAGTCGGAGACGTAGGCCGGAGAGGGGGATTCGGAGAGGCCCGACGACATCGAATCTTGCGTGGGCGCGCCTTCGAAAAAGAACCCCACCGGAACCGAAAGCACCAGCGCGATATTCTGCAGGCGCGAGGCGCCGATCCGGTTGGTGCCCTTCTCGTACTTCTGAATCTGCTGGAAGGTGATGCCGAGCTTGTCGCCGAGCTTCTCCTGCGACATGGAGATCATCATACGGCGCATGCGCACGCGCGCGCCGACGTGCTTGTCGA
Source organism: Hyphomicrobiales bacterium (assembly GCA_043767065.1). Taxonomy (GTDB): domain Bacteria; phylum Pseudomonadota; class Alphaproteobacteria; order Rhizobiales; family Xanthobacteraceae; genus JAHFPN01. The sequence continues at coordinate 4,065 of JAYUHJ010000557.1, forward strand.
TCGGGTTCGGCGACTTCTTGGAAATCTTTTTTTCTGGGGACATGCGGGCCAAACTACCCCGATCGCTCGTGCGGCGAAAGCTCCGAGCGCCATCACGCCTGCGACTTGTGCGCGCATCCCTCATGGCCGACTACCGCTTTCCGTTACGTCCCGCCGGGTCTGCGAACGCCTGGAGAGAAATGCGGCCAACGCGAATGCGACGAGAAAGAAGAAGAAAGCCGCATCGCCGTAGCGCGCGTAGAGCGGAGACTCTATCGACCTAGGTAGCTGCGAGTCGATAACCCCATCTACCCCGAGAGGCAGCGACCGAACGACGCGGCCCAGCGGATCGACCACCGCGGAAATCCCGTTGTTTGCGGCGCGCACCAGCGGCAGTCCTTCCTCGATCGTGCGCAGGCGCGCCTGCACGAAATGTTGATAAGGCCCCGGCGAGCGGCCGAACCAGGCGTCATTGGTGACGTTGAGCAACCATTGCGGCCGCGGGCCTTCGGGCACGACGGCGCCGGGGAAGATCGCCTCGTAGCAGATCAAGGGTGCTGCGAGCGGTGCGCGCGGAATCGAAAGCGCGCGCAGCCGCGGGCCTGCGGAAAATCCGCCATGCACGCGCGTGAGCTGCTCTAGGCCCAGGCTTTCGAGCAAGCGCTGAAACGGCAGGAACTCGCCGAACGGCACCAGCCGCACCTTGTCGTAGGTCGCCACAATCGCGCCGTCGTCGCCGAGCACGCGGATGCTGTTGAAAACCCGCCCGTTCTTTTCGCCGGCCGGCGGTTCTTCGAGCCGCACCGCGCCGGTGACCAGCACCAGGCCCGGCGGCAGCAGATCGCCGATCCGGGCCAGCGCGTCCGCTTCCCGCTCCAAGAAAAATGGAAACGCCGATTCGGGCCAGATCAACAGCGTTGCGTCGCGCACGCCGGTGGTCTGCGGCCCGGTGGCGCGGTCGCTGATCGAAACATAGCGATCCATCACCTGCTGCTTGGCCGCCGGGCGGAACTTCTCGTCCTGCGGCAGATTGGGCTGCATGATCCTGAGCCGCACGCCTTCGACCGCGCTCACTTCCGTGGTTGCCAGCCGGTGCACACCCCAGCCGCCGAGCAAGGCGAGTACGAGTGCGGAAAGCAGAACTGGCAGCCACGGACGGCGTGTGGTTTCGCGCCCATCGGCGAGCGTGGCGGGACTTGCAAAGACCGCGAGCGCCAGGAGCGTCAGGCCCCAGAGCCCAAAGAGCGCCGCACCCTGCGCAAAAGCGGGCACGGCCGCGAGCGCATAGCCGAAACTGTTCCACGGGAAGCCCGAAAGCACGTGGCCGCGCAGCCATTCGGCGAGCGCAAGCGCTGCGGCGAAAGCGAGAATTCGCGCGGGCCCCGTCGACCACAGCCAGCGCGCCAGCGCCGCGCCGAACCCGGTGAACAGCGCAAGCCCGGCCGGAATGGCGATGACGGCGAGCGGCAAAGCCCAGGCGAAGCGGTCGGCTTCGATGAGCAGCGAGTTGCCGATCCAATAGAGTCCGGCGACGAAATAGCCGAAGCCGAACCACCAGCCGGTGGCGAACGCGGCGCGCAGTCCGGACCGGCCCGAACCGGTGCCGTCCAACAGCCACACCAACACCGGAAGCGTGACCAGCAGCACCGGGATAAGATCGAATGGCGCCATGGCAAGCGCCGATGCGGCGCCGGCCGCCAGCGCGATCAGGCGCCGTTGCCATCCCCAAGCGAGCACGACCCGATGAGCAAGCGCGGCAAGCCTCACGGTGCCTCGTTTTCCTGTCAGGTCGGCGGCTCGTCCCGTTTGCTGGCCGGGGCTCCCGCCGATTCGGATGCTGGCGGTGAAGCTACCACGTTCGCTTCATCCTCGGCCCGCTTGCGTCGCGCCTCGCGCCGCGGCTCGGACGCCCGGCGATAGATGCGCAGCCGCTTCACCCGGCGCGGATCGGCATCCAACACCTCGATCTCGAAATTCTCCGGTCCCTTCAGGATCTCGCCGCGCACCGGCACGCGTCCGGCCAGCGTCACCATGAGCCCGCCGAGCGTATCGATCTCGCCGTTCTCCTCGGTAGGAGCGAAGGCCGGGCCGATTTTCGCGGCCGCCTCCCCAAGACTGGCGCGCGCGTCGGCCAGGAAGCTGCCGTCGCCCTGCGTCTGGATGTGCGTGGCTTCGGCGTCGTGCTCGTCCTCGATATTGCCGACGATCTCCTCGACGATGTCCTCGATCGAGACCAGACCGTCGGTGCCGCCATATTCGTCGATCACGAGCGCCAGGTGAATGCGGGTCGCCTGCATGCGCACCAGCAGATCGACCACCGGCATGGAAGGCGGCGC
>JAYUHJ010000558.1:0-15204 GCA_043767065.1 Hyphomicrobiales bacterium
GGGCGACGCGGAGAAGGCGGCGGTGCCCTACAAGGGCCTGACACCGATGTCGGCCGACGACATCGCCGAACAGGTTTTCTGGGCCTGCACCTTGCCGCGCCACGTGAACATCAACCGCATCCAGGCCATGGCCACGATGCAGGCGTTTTCGCCGTTCGCGTTCAAGCGGAAAACCTGATCATCGTCGTCCCGGACGCGCTCCGTAAGAGCGCGATCCGGGACCGTTATCAGCTGGGTCCAAGTCCCTCGTAGAGATCGTCCCAATTCGGATTCGCCGTTTCAATCAGGTCAATCTTCCACTTTCTGAGCCATTTCTTAAGACGTTTTTTCGCGCAAGATTGCTGACTCTGCATTCTCATGTGCCTCGTACCAGACGAGACGATCAATATTGAATCTCTTCGTGAAGCCAGGGACAGCACGCGACTTGTGCTTGAAGATCCGCTTGCGCAAGTCGCTGGTGATGCCGACGTAGATCGGGCCATCCTTTCGCGTGGCAAGGATGTAAACGAAGAATCGTTTCAAGCGACAAATCTCTGACGGTCCCGGGTCTCGGACTTCGTCCTCGCCCGGGACGACGGTTTATTTCTTCTTCATCGGATGCCCGGGCATCAGGTCATAGGGATGCGCCCAGCCCGGTAGCGCACGAATGCGCTCGCGCCAGGCGCCGATGTGCGGCCGCCCGTCCGCCACGTCGAAGCCGAACTCTTCGGCCGGGTAGAAAAAATATCCCGCGAGCGAAAGGTCCGCGATGGTCGGCCGGTCTCCGACCAGGAATGGAACTTTCGCGAGCCGCTTGTCGACGATCCCGAGCGTGTTCTCGAAGCGCCCCTTGAGAAATGCCATCGCCACCGGATCGGGATTCGGGGCCCAGTTCTTGATGAAGCGATACGGCCCGAGATAGCCGTTGACCTTCTGATTGTCGAAGATGATCCAGCGCAAAGCTTCCAGCCGCTCATCGTCTCCTTGCGGCAGGAACTTGCCGCTCTTCTCGGCGAGATAGGTGAGGATCACCCCGGATTGCGTGAGCGTCTTCTTGCCGTGCACGAGCACCGGCGCCTCGCCCATCTCGTTGATTGCTTCGCGATACTCCGGCGAGCGCTGCACGCCTTTGGCGAAAAAATCGATCCAGACCGGCTCCCAATCGGAGCCGATCAGATTCAGCATCAGCGCGTTGCGATAGGAGTTGCCGGATTGGGCGAAGCAGTAGAGTTGGTACTCGGCCATTGATGTTTGCTCACTTCATGGTGGGAATGACGAATTCCGCGCCGTCCTTGACGCCCGAGGGCCAGCGCGAGGTGATGGTTTTGGTCTTCGTATAGAAGCGGATCGAATCCGGGCCGTGCTGGTTCAGGTCGCCGAAGATCGAGCGCTTCCAGCCGCCGAAGGTGTGATAGGCGAGCGGCACCGGGATCGCGAAATTGATCCCGACCATGCCGACATCGACCTTGGACGCGAAATCGCGCGCCGCGTCCCCGTCGCGCGTAAAAATCGCGACGCCATTGCCGTATTCGTGCTTGCTCGCAAGATCGAGCGCCTCTTTGTAGTCCTTGGCACGCACCACCGAGAGCACCGGTCCGAAAATCTCCTCCTTGTAGATGCGCATTTCCGGCGTCACCTCGTCGAACAGGCAGCCACCCATATAGAAGCCGTTCTCGTAGCCCTGCATCTTGAAGCCGCGGCCGTCCACTTTCAGCTTGGCGCCTTCCTTGATGCCGATCTCGACATAGTTCTTGACCTTCTCCAGGTGCTGCTTGGTCACCAGTGGGCCGAGATCGGCGTCGGCCGAAGTGGAGGGGCCGATCTTCAGGCTCTCGATGCGCGGAATGAGCCGGTCCACGAGATTGTCGGCGGTCTTTTTACCGACCGGCACAGCGACAGCAATCGCCATGCAGCGCTCGCCAGCCGAGCCGTAGCCCGCGCCGATCAGCGCATCGACCACCTGGTCCATGTCCGCGTCGGGCATGATGATCATATGGTTCTTCGCGCCGCCGAAGGCCTGCACGCGCTTTCCGCTCGCGGTGCCGCGCGTATAGATGTACTCGGCAATGGCCGTCGACCCGACGAAACCGATAGCGCGGATGTCGGGGTCGTCCAGGATCGCGTCGACCGCTTCCTTGTCGCCATTGACGACATTGAGAATACCGGCGGGTAGGCCCGCTTCGAGCATGAGCTCCGCGAGCCGCATCGGCACGCCTGGGTCGCGCTCCGACGGCTTCAGGATGAAGGCGTTGCCGCAGGCAATCGCCGGCGCGAACTTCCACATTGGGATCATGGCCGGGAAATTGAACGGCGTGATGCCGGCGACCACACCCAAGGGCTGGCGCATGGAATAGAGGTCGATGCCCGGGCCGGCAGAATCGCTGAATTCACCCTTCATCAGGTGGGGAATCCCGCAGGCGAATTCCACCACCTCGACGCCGCGCTGGATATCGCCGCGCGCGTCGGGGATGGTCTTGCCGTGCTCGCGGGCCAGCAGCTCGGCGAGCGCATCGTTGTCGCGCTGCATGAGCTCGAGGAACTTGAACATCACGCGCGCACGGCGTTGCGGGTTGGTATTGGCCCAAGCGGGTTGCGCGGCCTTGGCGTTCTCGACCGCGGCGCGCACGTCAGGCTTGGAAGCGAGCGCTACGCGCGCGATCACGTCGCCGGTCATGGGCTGGAACACGTCGGCGGCGCGCCCCGAGGTGCCTTTGACGTGCTTGCCGCCGATAAAATGCCCGATCTCGCGCATCGCCCGTGCCTCCCGGATACCCGGGCGCCGTTGACCGGCGCCTTGTTCTGTAGAGTACCTAGCGCAGGGCAGGGGTGGGCGAAAGAGCGGCTTGACCCTGCGAGGTTCGCGCGCCAATTTTGTTTCGAACACGAGGGCGAGCCATGAACAGCCGCGTACCGGGGCCGGACGGCAAGAGCGTCGAGAACCTCAGCCCCGAGGAATTGAAGGCCGGGCTCAATGCCGGGACGATGGTGCTGGTCGACGTGCGCGAGCCGCACGAGAACTTGAACGAGCGCATCCCCGGCGACGTGCTGGAGCCGCTCTCGACCTTCGATCCGGCCAATCTGCCCGACCCCGACGGCAAGCGGCTCGTATTCTACTGTCGCTCCGGCAACCGCTCGGTGAAGTCGTCGCTTGCCGCGCAGGCGGCTGGTTTGCCTCATGACGCGCATCTCGCCGGCGGCATCCTTGCCTGGAAGACTGCTGGCTTCGATACGGAAAGTGGCTGAGCCGATGCAACGAGCGGTCTTGAGCGCAACGGCGTTTGTCCTGCTCGCGGGAGTTCTGCTTGCGATGCAGACCGCCTCGGCCTCCGAGGACGTGTGGGCTCTGCTGAAGAAGCCCGGGCACATTGTGCTGCTGCGTCACGCCAAGGCGCCCGGCACGCTCGAGGAGCCGCCCGGCATCGATCTCAGGAATTGTGCGATCCAGCGCAATCTCGATGAAGAAGGCCGCACCCAGGCCCGCCGCATCGGCGAGGCGTTCAAGAGCCGCGGCATTCGCCAGGTGCGGCTACTGTCGAGCCAGTTTTGCCGCACCCTGGAGACTGCGCGACTCATGAGTCTCGGCAAGGTCGAGGAGTTCAAGTTGATCAATTATTTTAATTTCAACGACGAGACGCGTGCGCAGATCGAAACCGAGAAGACCATCGCCCACATGAAGACGATGAAGACCAGCCCGCTGCCGGTGCTCGTTACCCACATTTCCAACATCAAGGCCGTGACGGGGATCACGCCCGATTCTGGCGAGATGGTCGTGGTGCGGTTCGAGGCCGGTAAGCTCGCGGTCGCCGGCCGCATCCCGCCGCCCAAATAATCGGCGGGGCGGAAACTTCGAGGGCTTCAACCGATGCGTCGCCTCCTCATCGCAATCGCAGCTGCTGCCGTGCTCGGCGCGATCCCTGCCGCGGCGCAGCAGCGCGTGGTCAACATCTACAATTGGTCCGACTACATCGACCCCAAGGTGCTCGAAGACTTCACCAAGGAGACCGGTATCAAGGTGGTCTACGACACCTTCGACTCCAACGATGTGCTCGAGACCAAGATGCTCGCCGGCAAGTCCGGCTACGACGTGATCGTGCCGTCGCATACGTACCTCAAGCGCATGATCCAGGCCGGCGTGCTGCAGCGGCTGAACAAGGTGAAGATTCCGAACCTGAAGTTCGCCTGGCCGGAAATTACCGGGCGGATGTCCGGCTACGATCCGGGCAACGAATTCGCCGTCAACTATATGTGGGGCACTACCGGCATCGGCTTCAATGTCGCCGAGGTCAGGAAGCGCATCAGCAATGCGCCGATCAACACCTGGGACATGGTGTTCAAGCCGGAGAATTTCACCAAGTTCAGGAACTGCGGAATTCATATGCTCGACGCAGCCGACGAAATGATTCCTGCGGCGCTGAAGTATCTAGGCCTCGACCCCGACTCCCGGAAGCCGGCCGAGATCGAGCGGGCAGGCGAGCTATTGATGAGTATCCGGGGCAGTGTCCGGAAATTTCACTCGTCCGAATACATCAACGCGCTCGCGAGCGGCGAGATCTGCATGGTCATCGGCTGGTCCGGCGATATCTATCAGGCGAGAAGCCGGGCGAAGGAAGCGGCCGAGAAGACCGGCAAGCCGCCGGTGGAGATCGACTACGCGCTGCCCAAGGAAGGCGCACTCATGTGGTTCGACAGCTTCGCCATCCCCAAGGACGCCGAGCACGTCGAGGAAGCGCATATCTTCATCGATTTCATGATGCGCCCGGAGATCGCGGCTCGAAACACGAACTTCGTAGCCTATGCGAGCGGAAACCTCGAGGCGCAAAAATTTGTCGATAAGGAGATCCTTGCCAACCGCTCGATCTATCCGGACCAAGCGACCTTCAAGCGGCTCTACACCGTCACGCCCTATCCGCAGGACGTGCAGCGGATCGTGACCCGGATCTGGACGCGGGTTAAGAGCGGCCGCTGACGTCGCGTTCCCACCGCTTCTTGTGCGCGAAATAGTCGCGCCAACGGCGGTGCAGCCAAAGCCATTGCTCAGGGTGCTCGCGGATCCATCCCTCGATGATCGACGTGATCATTTGCATGGTCGCATCGACGTCGATCTTGCCCTCACGGTCGCGCGGCAGATCGAGCGGCTCGGTAGTTTCGGCTCGAAATCGGTTTCCCGGCAGGCGCACGACGCGGGTACCGCGTATCTCGCAGTCGTACTGCCGTGCGAGTCGGGCAATCGTCGGATTGGCCGGGCATTGGCGGCCGAAGAAAGTGACCACCGATCCTCCGGTCCAAAATTGATCGACCAGCATACCGACATGGGCGCCACGTTCAATTTCCTTCGCAAGCTCGAAGACTGCGGTGCGGCTGGACGGCACCAGCCGACCCATATTCGCGCTCCGGGCTTCCTGCACGATCTCCGCGGCGAACTTGCTGCCCGGCATTCTGAACAAAAGGGCCGAGTCGGCGCCGTGCGCTGCGGCTCCCACGGCCGCCAGTTCCCAATTGGCCAGATGTGCGGCGAAGGTCAGCGAAGGCTTGCCGTCGTCTCTGAGCTCGAAAAAGCGCTCGGGATAAGAGCTGATAATCCTGCCCTGATCCGGCCGCAGCGGGTCCCAGTCCCATAGGCGGTCGAGATTGGCGAATTCTCCCACGACTCGTCCGAGATTTTCCCACACCCCGGCAAGAATCTCCTCAATCTCGGCTGGAGTCTTTTCCGGAAAGGCCGCGCGTAGATTTGCGCGCCCGGTCCGGCTTACCGGCAGCCACGGCCCGATGCGTCTGGCGCCGCGGCCGCAAATATCCGAGCTGTGATCCGGATCGAGCCGGCGCAGGCCGCGCATGAAACCGCGCGCAATCAAGGCAAAAACGCGAGCGGGGGCCCACAAAAGCGCCTCGCCGATGCGGCGCGCAATGTTCCGAAAGCGGGATGGCGATCGACGCAAGTGTTTGCTCCGAGGCGCTGGTCCGGTCCGCATTCAGAAATGCACGATGATCTTGCCGAAGACGCGCCGGCTTTCGAGTTGTTCTAGCCCGCGTCCATAGTCAGCAAGGCCGATCTCGCTATCGATCACAGGTTTTACCCCGCGCGCCATCTTCGCAAGTCCATCATGCACATTGCGGATCGCGAATCCGAACGAGCCGAAAATACGATACTGCCGCTGGAACAGCTGCATGAGGTTCATCGTGGTCGATGGCCCCGACGTGGAGCCGCAGGTGACGAGGCGTCCGCCGCGTTTGAGGCAGAGCAGCGATCCGTTCCAGGTGTCGGGCCCGATATGCTCGAACACAACATCGACGCCGACCTTGTTCGTGAGCTTGCGCACAACGCCCTCGAACCGGTCTTTGCGGTAATTGATCACGTGATCCGCGCCGAGTGCGAGCGCTTTCGCCACCTTCTCGTCGTCGCCGACCGTCGTGATGACGATCGCGCCGATGTCCTTGGCGAGCCGAATCGCCGCCGAGCCGATGCCCGAGCCGCCCGCGTGCACGAGCACGGTTTCTCCGGGCTCGAGCTTGGCATTGTCGAACAGCATATGCTCGACCGTGGCAAACGTAAGCGCTGCACATGCAGCCTCTGCAACAGAGATTCCAGCAGGCACCGGGATCGTTAGCCGCGCCGGAAAATTGTAGAGATCGCGCGCGAAGCCATCGACGTGGAAGCCCATCACGCCGGCCACGTTCTCGCAGAGGTTCTCGCGCCCTTCGCGGCAGGCCTTGCACTGCCCGCATACCAGCGCGCCGTAGGGCACGACTAGATCGCCTGCTTTGAACTGCGAAACGCCGGCTCCAACGGCCGTCACTTCGCCGACGGCCTCGGCGCCAACCACAAGCGGCATCTTGCGCTTTGCGAAAGCCATGCCGCGCCAGCCCCAGACATCGATGTGGTTGAGTGCGATCGCGCGTGTGCGAATCTGCACCTCGCCCGCACCTGGCGCAGCCGGCAGATCGACCTCGGCGATTTCAAGGTGCCGATCGGAGACGAGACGCAACGCACGCATCGGATTGGGTCCGGTATAGGCTCGGGCTCGGATGGCGCTAGGCCGGCTCGCCCGTCAGTACGAGGCTGACGTTCTGGCCGCCGAACCCGAAGGAATTCGAGATTGCGGTACGCACCTTGGCGTCGCGCGCTGTGTTCGGCACGACGTCGAGCGGTATCGCCGGATCCGGAATTTTGTAATTGATCGTCGGTGGGATCCTTTGGTGGGCAATCGTCAAGAGCGTGACGACCGCCTCGACCGCGCCCGCGGCGGTGAGCGTATGGCCGATCATCGATTTGTTCGAGCTGATCGGAACTTCCTTGAGACGGTCGCCGAGCACGGCAGCGAGACCGACATGCTCCATCTTGTCGTTTTCCGGCGTGCTGGTGCCGTGCGCGTTGATGTAATCGATGTCTTCGGGCGAGAGTCCAGCGTCGTCGATTGCGTTCTTGATGCAGCCGATGATCGGTTTGCCGTCCGGACTCGAACGAGTGCGGTGGAAGCTGTCGGCCATCTCGCCGCAGCCGGCGAGTACGCCGAGCACGCGGGCGCCGCGCGCTTTGGCATGCTCCAGGCTCTCGAGTACGATCGCGCCGGCGCCCTCGGCCATGACGAAGCCGTCGCGGTTCTTGGAGAAGGGCTTGGCCGCCGCCTCGGGCACATCGTTCTGTGTGGAGAGCGCCGCAAGCAGCGAAAAGCGGATCAGCGACTCGGCATGTACCGAGCCGTCGGTGCCGAGGCAGAGCGCGGCGTCGCATTCGCCGCGCCGGATTGCTTCGAGTCCGAGCTGGATTGCGCTGGCTCCCGAAGCGCAGGCGGTCGAGATCGAAATTGGCAATCCCTTCGTCCCGAATTGCTCGGCGATTTTGTCCGCGACCCACGCGAACAGGAACGGCTCGTAGAGCCTGCGGAATTTTCCGCTTTCGGCAACGTGAATCAGTTCCGGGCCGCTCACTGGCTGCGAGGGGTCGCAATCGGACGCCAATTCGCGCCATTGCGCCCACTGCATCTCGACCGGCGGTATGGCGGCAAACAGCGGGCCCGGAAAATCGCCCTTGGTACCGACTCCGGACTCGGCAATCGCTTCTTCGACCGCGAGCGTCGCCAGCCCATGCGTCAGGATCGGGGCGGTGACCGAATTATCGAAGAGGAAATCGACCGTTCCGGCGATCTTGGTCTTCAGTCCGTCGGTCGGGAAACGCTTGATCTGGTGGATGCCCGATACGCCAGCGGTAAGCTTCTTCCAGTTGTCTTCCTTGCCACACCCAAGCGAGGTGACGATGCCGAGGCCCGTCACCACCACGATAGGACGGCCACTGGAATCACGATAACCGTTCGATCCCATCAGTTTTCTCCTCGGTTCATCGAACCGCTTCCACCAAGCCGGCGCCTTCGCCCCGCCAATGTCCGACACATGTCACGATCGCGTGGCGCAGGGAAGGTATGACTTTATCCTCGATCGGTACGTTTGGCATCGGGGGAAACAGCTGCCCCTCCTTCACGGCGAGCGCTGCAATCGCGACGGCAGCGGGGAAAGCCGCTTCGACCCCGTGACCGAGCCGGCTCGTGACCGAGCGCACCGGGAGTCCGGTCTTCAGGAGTGCGCGGTACTCTTCGCCGGTCGCCGGTTCAGCCCCGGCCGCAGCAGAGATAATTGCCGTGTTTGCCGGGTCGATGTTTCCCATCGCTTGTTTCAGCAGGTCGGACACCGCGGTTTCGACTCCGCCCGGCTCGCGCCGCGCTCTCGACGGATAGATCTTGCCCAGCCGCGCCGCCGGGCGCGCTCCGCGAGCTTCCGCGTGAACTTTCGATTCGAGCACAAGGAACACACCGATCGACGCCCATGCGATTCCAGTCGGACGCTTGGGTGCGAAAACCGGAACGAACTCGTCCTTCAGGCATAACCCGTCGAGTGCATGATAGAGCAGCAAGTCGAGCCGTTCGGCATTGTATGCGCTCCCGACCAGCATGATTTCGCTCTGGCCGGCCGCAAGGCGGGCTTGCGCAACCTGCAGCGTGGAGATGCCGGCGCTCTCCTCGCCCATGAGCGTGCGCGAGGAGCCCACCACCCCGTGTACGATCGAGATATTGCCCGCGAGCAGATTGGAGAGCTGCGCCAAAAACAGGGTCGGGCGAAGATTGCGCATCAGCCCGTCGTTCAGGAAAACATCGGGATCGTTCGAGCCGCGCAGCTCGTTCATCAGCGCCAGATCGACCGCAGAATCCCGTTCACCGCCTCCGGCGGCCACGATCATATCCATCTTCTTCAACAGGTCTGTATTCCCGGCAACGCCCGCATCGGTCAGCGCGAGACCGGCCGCATAGGTGCCGATCCGCTGCCAGGCCTCCATCTGGCGTTGATCCCCTTTCTTCGGGATCTGCTTGTCGAGATCGACCTTGGCCAACGGATGGACGACGTAAGGCGGAAACGACTTGGCATCGACGACCGGAACATCGCCATCGTATAGGCGCTTGCGGTGAATTTCCGGTCCCTCGCCGAGCGAGGAGAGCAGACCAATGCCGGTGATCCAGATTTCGCGCTCGGCCGCCATTCGCTACGCCTGAACCATCAGCCCAAGCTCGCGCGCGCGCTTGTGCAATGCGTCGGCGAATTCCTGGTTCGGTATGGGCAGCATGCGCAGCGTCATCTCAGCGTCGGCCACCGCCTTTTTCCCAATCAGGACTCTTCCCTTTACCATCGCGTACCCGGATCCCTCGTGAACGATTTCCGCTTCGACCGCGACCTCGGTGTCGGGCGAGACGGCGTTTCGCATCTTCGCCTCCTTCACGGCGGCGAGCACTCCCATCTGCTTGAAGTCGAGCTTCGCGAGCACGAGCCAACCGGCGGCTTGCGCCATGAGCTCGATCAGGAGCACGCCCGGAAGCAGGGGATAGCCGGGGAAATGCCCTTCGAAGACCTTGCTCTCCTTGGGCACATGCCCGTGCGCGAGAATTTTCCCCGCATCCAGGCGAAATTCATCGATCCGGTCGATGAGCTCGAAGGTCTCGAGCTTCATGGGCCCGCCCTAGCCGGCCTTGGCGGCGACGAGCCCATCGATGCGCTCGCAGAGGTTCTTCAGAACGAAGTATTGCTCGGTCGTCGCCTTGCCTTCGTTCACTTCCTGGGTCCATTGCTCGAGCGGCAACTTGATGCCGAACGCCTTGTCGATCGCGAACGCGATGTCGAGGAAGTCGAGGCTGTCGATCCCGAGATCGTCGATGGCGTGACTCTCCGGCGTGATCTTATCGCGCGGAATGTCGCAGGTTTCGGCGATGATGGTGGCGACCGTGTCGAAGGTCGAGGACATGAACACCTCTCTCGGGCCTTGGGGTCGCTTAGTCTATGAAAAACTAGTCCGCCGCTACCGGTAAGGGCAGGGCGGTTGGAACCCCACTGATTGCGCCCCTATAGCGGAGCGCGGACATGCTTTCAATGCCGGGAAAGCCGCGCGTCAGCCGCAGGTTGCGCGCACGGCCGCCGCGGCGGTTTGTCTTGCGAGCCTGAGAATCGGTGTGATAGCAAAGGTTTCGGGGATCGGAGGCGGAGCGTGCGCTACGGCGGAGCAAAGCTCGATGGTCCGGGCCCAGCATCCGCCGAAATAGCGATCGACGAGCGGTCCGGGCTTAAAGGGCGCCGCTCATGACTCTCGCCCTCCACGCCGGCTTTGTAACTTGCGCATGGCTGGCATTGGCCGCAGCCGCGTTCCCGCTGACCCGCTCGCCACGCGGCAGCGAGGTCTTCTATGCCCTGGCGGCGCTGGTTTCGGCCGTGGGTGCGGCTTCCGCAGTCTTTGTGGCGATCGGCACGCTCCCGCAGACCTTGTCGCTTCCCATCGGTCTTCCCGGTCTCGGCACCCGGCTCAGGCTCGACGCGCTGTCCACCGTGTTCGCGGTGATCGTCAATGGTGCCGCGTGCATCACCAGCCTTTATGCGATCGGCTACGGCCGCGAGGAGCCGGAGCCACTCCGCGTATTGCCGGCCTACGCACTGTTTCTGCTCGGCATGAATCTGGTGCTCATCGCCGACGACGCGTTCTCATTTCTGGTCGCGTGGGAATTCATGTCGCTCTCTTCCTGGGTGCTGGTGGTGGTGCGCCACCGCGACGCGGAGAGCCGGAGCGCCGGCCTGCTTTATCTGATGATGGCGGCGCTCGGCACGGTCGCGCTGTTGTTCGCGTTCGGCGTGCTCGCCGGCAGCGAGGGCGCCTATACGTTCGATGCGGTGCGGGGCCGTACGCTGACGCCGGTCGCGGCCGGAATTGCGCTTCTGCTCGTCTTGATCGGAACCGGCTCCAAGTCCGGCCTCGTGCCGCTACACGCCTGGCTTCCGCCCGCTCACGCCGCAGCACCGAGTCACGTCTCCGCGTTGATGAGCGGCGTCATGACCAAGGTCGCGGTCTATGGCTTCGTCCGCATCGTATTCGATTTACTCGGTCCGCCAGTCTGGTGGTGGAGCATGCTGGTGCTGGCGCTTGGCGGCGCGACCTGCGTGCTCGGCGTGCTCTACGCGCTGATGCAGCACGATCTGAAACGGTTGCTCGCCTATCACACGGTCGAAAATATCGGGATCATCTATATTGGGCTCGGGCTCGCGCTTGGGTTCGAGGCTTACGGCATGAACTGGGCCGCGGCGCTGGCGCTCACCGCCGCGCTGTTCCACGTCTTCAACCATTGCACGTTCAAGAGCCTGCTCTTCCTCGGCGCTGGTGCGGTGCAGACCTCGACCGGCGAGCGCGACATGGAGCGCCTCGGCGGCTTGATCCATCGCATGCCGCGCACCGCGTTCCTGTTTCTGGTCGGCTGCGTCGCGATATCGGCATTGCCGCCCTTGAACGGTTTCGTCTCCGAATGGCTGACCTTTCAGGCGATCCTGCTGAGCCCGGATATTCCCAACTGGGGGCTGAAATTCCTGGTGCCGGCCGTGGGCGCGATCCTGGCGCTCTCCGCCGCGCTCGCCGCCGCCTGTTTCGTCAAGGCGTTCGGCGTGAGCTTCCTCGGCCGGCCTCGCTCGCCCGCCGCCGAGCGCGCGCATGAGACCGACCCGTTCTCGATCGCGGCCATGGGACTGTTCGCGCTGCTCTGCGCGCTCGCGGGTATTTTTCCCGGCATCGTCATCGATCTCTTGTCGCCGGCGGTCTCGCTCCTGACCGGGAACAGAATGCCGGTGCAATCCGCGCTGCCCTGGCTCGCGATCGTTCCGATTGCCGAAAGCCGCAGTTCCTATAACGGACTGCTCTTCTTCCTGTTCATCGCCTTCACGGCCTCGCTCGCGGCGCTCGCCATCCATCGCTTCGCGTCCGACAAGCTGCGCCGCGGCCCGGCCTGGGACTGCGGCTATCCCGATCCGTCGCCGGCGACGCAATACACCGCCTCGAGCTTCGCCCAGCCGATCCGCCGCGTCTTCGGCACGCTGGTGTTCCGCGCCCGCGAGACCGTCGAGATGCCGGCGCCCGGCGACATGGGCGCCGCGCGCATGCACCTCGAGCTGCGCGATCTCATCTGGGACTATCTCTATGCGCCGGTCGCGGCGCTCGTGTCCTTCACCGCCGACGCACTGAACCCGCTCCAGTTCCAGACCATCCGCCGCTATCTCGGGCTCGTCTTCCTCGCGCTCGTGTCGCTCTTGCTGGTGCTCGCGCTATGGCCGTGATCCGCCAAATCACGCTTGAAGTTGCGCAGCTCTTGCTCGTGCTTGCGCTGGCGCCGCTTTTCACCGGCTATGTGCGCAAGGTGAAAGCGCGGCTGTTGCGGCGGCGCGGCCCGCCGGTCTGGCAGCCTTATCTCGATCTCGCGCGGCTCCTGCGCAAAGAGGTGGTGCTGGCCGAGAACGCATCCTGGCTGTTCCGCGCGGTGCCCTATCTCGTCTTCGCCGCCACCTGGGTCGCGGCCGCACTGGTGCCGACTTTCGTGAGCGGGCTCGCCTCCGGGCGCGTCGCCGATCTCATCGCCATCGTTGCGCTGATCACGAGCACGCGCTTCTTCCTCGCGCTCGCCGGCCTCGACGTGGGCACCAGCTTCGGTGGCATCGGCTCGAGCCGCGAAATGATGTTTGCGACGCTCGCCGAACCCGCCATGATCATGATCGTCTTTACGCTGGCGTTGACGGCGGGATCGACGCAGCTTTCCACCATCGCGGAAGTGTTCGCCGGGCCCGGCGTGGGCCTGCGCGTTTCCCTCGGCCTTGCCTTGGTCGCTCTCGTCCTCGTGGCCATTGCCGAGAATTCGCGGGTGCCGGTCGACAATCCGGCGACGCATCTCGAGCTCACCATGGTGCACGAGGCCATGATTCTTGAGTATTCCGGCCGGCACCTGGCGCTCATCGAGCTCGCGGCAGCGCTCAAGCTCCTGCTCTATGTCTCGCTGATCGCTTGCGTGTTCGCGCCCTGGGGCATCGCACCCGCCGGGGCCGGGCCTTTGGCGTTCGCGACCGGAGTCCTGCTCTACGGCGTGAAGGCGGCCGTCATCGGCTTCCTGCTCGCCTTCTTCGAGACGTCGATCGCCAAGATGCGCGTGTTCCGTGTCCCGGAATTTCTCGGCGTCGCGCTGATGCTTGGGTTCCTGGGCACGCTACTTCTGTTCGTCACGCGGAGCCTGTGATGCGTGGCATCTCATACGACATCGCACATCTCCTGGCCGGCTCTCTGGCGCTGGTGAGCCTGCTGCAGCTCTATCAGGACCGGCTCTCGGCACTGCTCAACACCTTCGCGCTGCATGCCTTCGTGCTTGCGCTTGCCGTTGCTTGGCAGGCATTCGTGCAAGACGCGCCGCACTTGTTCCTGACGGCTCTGATCGCGCTGGTCTTCAAAGCCATCATCATCCCGGTGGCGCTGCACCGGATCATCATACGGCTCGGCATCCATCGCGAGATCGAGACCGTCGGCGGCATCGGCCTGACCATGCTCGCCGGCGTCGGCCTGGTGGCGCTCTCCATCATGCTGATGCTTCGACTGACCGCCTATGCCGATCCGCTCGCGCGCATCGATTTCGCTTTCGCACTCGCCGTCGTGCTGATCGGCCTCATGATGATGGTCACGCGCCAGAACGCCGTGAGCCAAGTGGTCGGCTTCATGTCGCTCGAGAACGGGCTGATCCTCGCCGCCACCGGCGCGCGCGGCATGCCGCTGGTGGTCGAGATTTCCGTCGCGTTCTCGGTCCTGATCGCCTTCATCGTGATCGGCATCTTCTTGTTCAGGATCCGCGAACGCTTTGACACGGTCGATATCGGTGCGCTCGATCGCTTCCGGGGAGACCGGCAATGACGCTTTCCCTGGTCGCGCTGGCCGCAGTGCTCGCGATTCCGATCTTGGCCGCGGGTACACTCGCGCTGCTCGACGACTATCGGCTTACCGCGAAGCTCAATGTCGCCGCGGCCTTCGCCACTTTTTGCGCGGCACTCTTTCTGCTGTTCGAGCGTCCGCCGGTCGGCAGCTATCTCTTCGTCGACGATCTGAACAATGTCTTCATCGTGCTGACCACCTTCGTCGCCTTCACCACGAGCGTGTTCAGCGCGAGCTATATCGCCCACGAGCTCGAAATCGGCCGGCTGACGCCCACGTATCTGCGCTTCTATCACGCGATGTATCAGCTGCTGATGTTCTCGATGAACCTCGCGCTGATCGCCAACAATATCGGGCTCATGTGGGTCGCGATCGAGCTGGCGACGCTGACCACCGTGCTTATGGTCGGAATCTACCGCACCCACGAGGCGCTCGAGGCGGCGTGGAAATATTTCATCCTCGGCAGCGTCGGCATCGGGCTCGCGCTGTTCGGCACCATCCTGGTCTACATGGCGGCGCAGCCAGTGGTGGGCGAGGGCCTCGACGCCATGACCTGGACCGTGCTGATCGTGCGCGTGCCGGCTTTCGACCCGGCGCTTCTGAATCTTGCTTTCGTGTTCCTGATGATCGGTTACGGCACCAAGGTCGGCCTCGTGCCGCTGCACGCGTGGCTGCCGGACGCGCACGCCGAAGGCCCGACGCCGATCTCCGCGGTGCTCTCGGGTTTGCTCCTGAATGTCGCGCTCTATGCGCTGTTGCGCTTTAAGCTTCTGCTTGCGGCCAATCCCGGGGCGGTGGCGCCCGGGCCGCTGCTCGTCATCCTCGGGCTGCTGTCGCTGATTTTCGCGGCATTCATGCTGTACCGCCGGCGCGACATCAAACGCTTCTTCGCCTATTCATCGGTCGAGCACATGGGCATCATCGCCTTCGCCTTCGGCATCGGCGGTCCGATCGCGAATTTCGCCGGCCTGCTGCAC
>JAYUHJ010000559.1:0-2695 GCA_043767065.1 Hyphomicrobiales bacterium
ATGCGCATGCGCCCGGGCCGCTCGGTCACGAGCAGGCGGCCCTCGGGCAAGAAGGCGAGCGCCCAGGGATTCACGAGGCCGCTGGCTACGGTCTCGACACGGAAATTGGCCTTGTTGCTTTTGATGATTTCAGGCGCCTGCGCCGCCGCAGGTCCGGCGAGCAGAGCGAGCGAGATTGCGAGGGGGAGAGCAGGCCGCATGGCCGGAGCCTAGCGGAGAACTCGTTCCCCGGGCGAGCGGCGTGAAACGTCGCGAGACCCGGGGTCCAGGGCCAAGAACAAATGTCGGAGTTTGGCACCCCTGGACGCCGGGTCGCGCGCGGACTGTGTCCGCGCTTGCCCGGCGAACGCTAGCCCGTGAATCCGCGGCTGATCAGCAGCGCAAGCGCGCAGAGCGAGACGATCAATGCGCCCGCCACGATCGCTTCCGTGAAGGCAAAGCCGATCCGCCGCTTGAGCGCGGCCGCTGGCAGCGGGCGGGCGAGGGTCGGGTCCGATCGGCGCATCGCTGACTCCGGCGTACACGTCTTTTCCGCTAAGGCGGCCGCGACTCGTGGGCGATTGCCCGATGCGGAAAAGGGAATGGCAATAGGACGGTTTATGGTTAATGCCCGGTTAATGCCCGTGGCGCGCTACTTATCCATCGCCACATGGCCGGGCTCGCCGGCGATTCGCGCGAGCCAGTCGAGTACGGCGGGAAAATCCGACAGGTCGAAATCGCCCTCGCCGGCGACGTGGGTGTGCGCATAGAGCGCGAGATCGGCCACGGTCGTGCGCGCGCCGACGAAATATTTGTGATGCGCGAGATGGCGCTCCATCAGCATCAGCGCCTGATAGCCCTGTTCCATCCAGTGATCGATGTCGTGGGTCTTCAGCTCGCGCCCGCCCTTGACCAGATGCAACCACCAGCGCGCCGCCGCGATCGCCGGCTCGTGGCTGTGCTGCTCGAAGAACATCCAGCGCAAGGTCTCGGCACGCTCGAAGCGATCCGCCGGCAGCAACGGGGTTTCTTCCGCGAGATAGACCAGGATCGCGTTCGACTCCGGCAGAAATTTCCCGTTCGGCAGTTCGAGCAACGGCACGTGGCCGTCGGGGTTCTTGGCGAGGAAGTCGGCGGTGCGGCTTTCGCCTCTGAGAATGTCGATCTCGACCAGCCGATGCGGCATCTGCAGGCGCGCGAGCAGCAGCCGCACCTTGTAGGAATTCCCCGAGCTTTGCATCGAGTAGAGCGTGAGCATGCCGTTCCCGCCTGCCGACTCGGCCAATGTGGGGCGTCTAGGCCGTCTTCGCCATGCCCCGCCGCGCCGCGAGCAGGAACAGGGCTATGAGCGCGACAAACCCGATCGGCAGCCGCGTCTGTTCGGCCACCGCGCGCGTGACCAAGGGCGCGATGAAGATCGCGGCCAGTGCCGTCTTCTCCCACGGCAGGAACCCGCGTGCGATGCCGTGTGCGGCGAGGAAGGCGATGGCCGGCGCCATCGCCGTCAGGTCGTAGTCGAGCAAATAGGGCGTCACCAGCAGCGCGCCCGAAAGCAGCGCCGCGGCTTTCGGTGCCAGCGCGCCGCCGCGGTGCCAGATCGTGACGACGACCGCCGCCACGGCAAGCGCGAGCAGCGCCTGCGCCCCATAGGCCAGCGGCAACGGCGCGTGCCAGGCACGCAATGCCGCGAACAGACTCTGGATCTTGTGGAAGCCGGTGCCGCCTTCCTCGAGGATCACGGTCTGCGTGAAGGCGAGGCTGTCGCGGAACGCGGCCCAGGTTTCGGGTCCGAAGGCGAGCCAGCTCGCCGCTACGAGGACTGCGACGGTTGCGGCGGCTGCGAGAAAGGTGCGCCAATAGCCGCCTGCCGCCAGCGCCAGCGGGATCAGAATGCCGAATTGCGGCTTGTAGCAAAGCAGGCCGAGCAGAATTCCCGAAACCACTGGTTTGCGGTCGAGCAGCAACAGCCCACCGCCGAACAGCGCCGCCGTGAGAAATCCGTTGTGCCCGTGTGCGATGTTGATGAACACCGCCGGGAAGGCGAGGGCCACTAGCACGACGAGGCTCAAGTCATTGCGTTCCCCGGCCGGTCGTGAAACGGCCGAGCCGGGGTCCAGGGGCGACAAACTCCGGTCGGAGTTTGTGGTCCTGGACCCCGGGTCTCGCACCGACTTCGTCCGTGCTCGCCCGGGGAGCGTGGTGCGGAGTATTGCAACGATGTTCCAGAGATAAAGCCCTAGCGTCGCCGCCTGCCAGACGATCAGCGCGGGGAGATACGGCAGCAGCGCGAGCAGCGCCGCGACGGCCAGGAATACCGGCGGGTAGTGCCAGCCATAGAACGGCGTGGCGGCGCCGAAAATGCGCTTCTCCATCAGGTGCTGCAGCTCGGGCGTGAACGGCGCCGCCGGCTTGCCGTCGAGCACGTATTTCCCGGCGGCGTAGATGTTGGAGAAATCGGTGCCGAGCGGCCGGCCCAGATAGTCGTTGAGCCCGTCGGACGTCGCCGCGAGAACCGCGATGCCCGCCACCGCGAGTGCCACCAGAATCCAGCTATAGGAGCGCACGCGCGCATCGAGCCAATCGCCGGAGGCGAGCGCTTGTGCAATCCTCTTCATCGATGGCGGCCTACGTCTACATTCTCGCGAGTCGGCGAAACGGCACACTATACGTCGGCGTGACTACCGCGCTTGCGTCTCGAATTGCTGCGCACAAGGGG
>JAYUHJ010000560.1:0-6345 GCA_043767065.1 Hyphomicrobiales bacterium
GGGATCGCGAAACTGAGCAGCGTGCCGAACTCGAAGGCGCGCTTGCCGGCGAAGTCCTGGCGAGTCAGCAGGTAGGCGGTGAGCAGCCCGACCGCGGCGGTGAGCGGCGCCGCGATGGCGGCGATCCAGACCGTGGTCCAGAGCGAATCCCAGGCCGAGCCGGTGAAGTGCAGGCCGCGCCCGGTCATCTCCACCGAAAAGGCGGTGGCGAAGTGCTGCAGCGTGAAGCTGTAGTCGCGGCCGAGCGATTTGACGAAGCCGCCCAGAAAAATGGTGACGTAGACCGCGAGCGTGAACAGCGACCAGGGCACCACGACCGCGTAGCACAGCCAGCGCAGGGCGGGCGGCAGCGGCGCCGGCAGGCCGGCGTCGCCCTTGCCGGTGACCGTGGTGTACGAGGCGCGCCCGAGCCAGCGCTGCTGCGCGTAGAACGCGGTCAGGGTGAAGCCGAGCAGCACGATGGCGAGCACCGCCGCCTTGCCCTGGTCGTGCGAGGCACCTACCACGGCGAAGAAGATTTTCACCGAGAGGACGTCGTAATTGCCTGCCAGCACCAGTGGATTGCCGAAATCCGCCATGCTCTCGACGAAACCGAGCAGGAAGGCGTTGGCCAGTCCGGGGCGCAGCAGCGGCAGGGTCACGGTCCTGAAAGTGGTCCAGCCGCGGGCGCGCAGCGTCTGCGAGGCTTCTTCGAGCGACGGACTGATGCCCTGCACAACGCCGATCAGCACCAGGAAGGCGATGGGCGTGAACGCCAGCAGCTGCGCCAGCGCGATCCCGCTCAGCCCATAGATCCAGCGCGAGCGCGGCACGTCGAGCAACTCGTAGAGCAGGGTGCTGACGCCGCCGGTGCGTCCGAACAGCAGGATCACGGCCAGCCCGATGACGAACGGCGGCGTGATGATCGGCAGTATGCCGATGACGCGCAGCAGCCACTTGTAGCGAAATGCGGTACGCGTCGCCACCAGGGCGAAGGCGAGGCCCAGCAACGTACTGCCTGCCGCCACCAGCAGCGCGAGGAACAGCGTGTTCCAGGCCACGCCGCAGCGCAGGCTCGAATGCAGGCAATCCAGCCCCCAGATGGACTGATCGAACAGGGCGGCGAAGAAACGCGCCGGCGCGAAGTTTCCGGCGTTGTCCCCGAAGGCGCTCTTCAGCACCGTCAGGATGGGAAAGAAGACGAACACCGCGATGATGGCGACGATCAGCCCGATGGCGCCCGTCGTGAAGCCGTCGCCGCGGCAATAGCCGCGCATGGCGAGGCCCTGGCACATCAGCATCAGGAAGGCGAGGCCGGCGACCAGCGCCCCGTAGCCCATCCCTGGCTGGGTAGGCCAGCCGACAGGCGTGATGCTTGGATGCCGGAAAAGGAATCCTTGGAAAATTAGGATCGCAAGGCCCGCCGCTCCCGCTGCCGCGAGCAGCAGGCCGGCGCGCTCGCGCTTTCCGGTGAAGCGCCAGACGGCGACCGCCGCGGCAAGCGGAACGAAGAGCAGCAGCAGCCACTGCCTGCCGTGCATGAGCGCCTGCAGCAGCGCCGGCGCATGCGCGGCATCGGCCTGCCGCGCGATCCAGGCGAAGAGCCAGAAATCGTCGACCGCATACCACGGCAGCAGCAGCAGGCCGACGGCGGCGGTGGCGATCCAGCCGGCAACGCTGCGCACTGCGTCAGGCCCGGGTTACTTGGGCAGTACCTTGACTTCCTTGTCCCACTTCGACAGCAGGCGCTTGCGCTCGGCGGAGGAGCCGTATTTGGCGAAGTCGTAGTTGATCAGCTTGACCTGGTCGAGGCGCGGCGCCTGCGGCGGGACCACCGCAGTTTTGTTCGACGGCACCTGGAAAGACTTGGTCGCCGCGCCAATGGCTTGTGCTTCGGCTGACAGCGCCCAGTCGTACCAGGCTTTCGCCTGGTCCGGGTTCTTCGCTCCCTTGAGGATGCTCATCGAACCCACTTCATAACCGGTGCCCTCGCAGGGCGCGACCACTTTGACAGGCCCGCCTTCGACCGCCATCGTCACCAGGTCGTGCATGAAGGCGATGCCGATGAGGGTTTCCCCCATGCTCGCGGCCTTGGCGGGCGCGGCGCCCGAGCGGGTGTACTGGTTGATGTTCCGGTGCAGCTTTTTCAGATAGTCGAAGCCCTTGTCCTCGCCCTGCAGCTGCACCATGGTGGCGAGCAGGGTATAGGCGGTGCCGGAGGAGTTCGGATCGGCGACCTGCACCTCGTCCCTGTATTTGTCGGACAGCAGGTCGTTCCAGCACTTGGGCTCGGGAAGTTTCTTCTTCGCCAGCACCTCCGAGTTGTAGCCAAAGCCCAACGCCCCGGCGTAAATGCCGACGGTGCGGTACTTCGACTGCTCCGCCTGGCGCACTGCCCAGTCCTGCAGGTCCTTCAGCAACGGCGAGCGGTATTCCTGCGTGAGGCCTTCTTCGGCTGCCTGCAGGTGCGGATCGCCGGTACCACCCCACCAGATGTCGCCTCTGGGGTTGGCCGCTTCGGCCTTGATCTGTGCGTAGGTCTCGCCGCTGCTCTTGCGCGTCATCGACACCTTGATGCCCGTCTTCCTCTCGAAGGCGGTAACCACGCCGCGGCACCATTCCTCCTGCACGCTGCAATACAGCGTGAGGCTGCCCTGCGCCAGGGCGGATGCCGGTGCGGCAAGGGTAAGCAACAGGAAAGCAGAACGTAAATTCATTTTTTCCTCCTCCTGGGTTGTTCGACCTTGCCGCCCATACTACCCTTGCCGATCCCGGTCGCCTCAGTCAGTGCATCGCGGATACCCGGCGCCGCGGCAATGAGCTCGTTGCCCTGCATCAGTCCGTCGCCGGCGAGAAAGTCGTTGACCCAGCCGCCCGCCTCCTCGACCAGCAGGATCCCCGCCAGTGCGTCCCAGGAATTGATGTGCATCTCGCAGTACCCCTCGGTCCTGCCGTCGGCGACGTAAGCCAGGCCAAGCGCCCCGGATCCGACCCGCCGGAAGGTGGCGCCAGCGCCGAGCACGCGCTCGATCAGCGCCGTGTAGGCCACCGCGGGGCGGCGCGCCGACCAGCCCAGCTCGATCACCGAGCGGGCCATCGTGAGCGTGGCGCTGACCCGCATCGTCCTCCCGTTGAGCGTTGCGCCACGACCGCGCCGCGCGAGGTAGAGCTCGCCGTACATCGGCGCCGCGAGCGCACCCAGCTGGACTTCGCGGCCGTTCACGAAAGCGATCGACACGCAGAAATGGCCGATGTCATGGGCAAAGTTCTCGGTGCCGTCGATCGGATCGATCACCCAGATGGCGTCGCCGGCGCCATGCCGGCCGCTCTCCTCGCCGAGCACGGCGTCCCCAGGATAGAGCGCGGCCAGCCGTTCAACGATGAATTTCTCGACCGCAGTGTCGGCTGTAGTGAGATAGTCCTGCGCCCCCTTCATGGTCACCGCCAGGCGGTCCCGGTCGAGAAAATAGCGCTGTGCAAGTTCGCCCGCCTCGCGCGCCAGGGTGGCGAGCGCCGATTGTCTTGCGTCCAGCTCTTCGGGTTTCATGTCTTGAGTCCTACTTCCAAAAACGTGTCGCGAGCGGACGAAGATACGCATGCCCAATACGGGCATGGGTCAGCGGATGCGCCCGGGCCGGATCCTGGTCGGCCTCGACCACCAGCCAGCCCTGGTAGCCGCGCGTCGCGAGCCGTTCGAGCACCGGTGCAAACTCGATCGAGCCGTCACCCGGCACGGCGAAGGCGCCCGCCAGAACGGCGTCGAGAAAGCTCAGGTCGCGCTGTTTCGCCTCCGCGAGTTCCGCCTGGCGCACGTCCTTGCAATGCACGTGCACGATGCGCGCCGCATGCCGTTCCGCGACCCGCCGCGAATCGCCGCCGGCAAAGGCGAGATGCCCGGTATCGAGCAGCAGGCCCACCGCCTGCGCGGTGGCGGCCATCATTCGGTCGATATCGATTTCACTCTGGATTACCGTTCCCATGTGGTGATGGTAGGCGAGGGCGATTCCTTGGCCTGCGAGGTAGGCGCCAACCGCATCCAGGCCTTCGCATAGCCGCCTCCAGTCCGCATCGTTCAGGCAGGGGCGGCATGACAGCGCAATACTGCGGTCGCCATGCACGCAACGCGACACTTCGGCGAACACCATGACCTTGCTATTCAGTTTTCTGAGCAAATGCAGGTGGGGGGCCATGGCGGCGATTTCTTCGTCCGCGGAGCGCTCGAGCAGCCTGGCGCTGTACCACCCTGACACCAGCTGCAATTCATGCTTCCTCAGCAGCGGACCAAGAACTGCCGCATCGCGCGGAAATTTGCGCCCCAGTTCGACGCCGTCGTAGCCCGCGAGCCTTGCCTCCGCAAGGCATTGCTCGAGGGAATTCTGCTCGCCCAGTTCCGGCAGGTCGTCGTTGGTCCAGGTGAGCGGGTTGATGCCGATGCGTACGCCACGTTCCGCCACGCGCTAATCTCCCCTGCGGCGGCGCTCGCGCTCGTACGCGCTGCGCGCCAGGCGCTGCGCCCTGCTACGCGGTGCTGCGCTGACCGCGACTTCCCACCAGGCGCCACCTTGCGCCGTGCCACGCCGCGGGTCGGTTTCGATCACGATGACGCTGGTTTTCTTCGCCTTTAAGGCTTTCCTGAAAAGAGAAGTCAACGAAGAAACATCGCGCGCCTTTTCCGCCTGCGCACCCAGACTGCGCGCATGCGCGGCAAAATCCACCAGCGGCGCTGCCGGCTGCAGCAGGTTGTTGAAGGAAGCGCCGCCGGTCGCGCGCTGCAAGCGGTCGATGCAACCGAAACCGCGGTTATCGAGCACCACGATCACCAGTTTGGCGTCCAGCGCAACCGAGGTCGCGATCTCGGAATTCATCATCAGGTAGCTGCCGTCGCCAACCAGTACGCAGACTTCGCGCTCGGGCCGCGCCAGCTTGGCGCCGAGCCCGCCCGCGATTTCGTATCCCATGCAGGAGTAGCCGTATTCCAAGTGGTAGCCGGTCGCATCGGCTGCGCGCCAGAGCTTGTGCAGCTCGCCAGGGAGGCCGCCCGCCGCGCATACCACCATGCTGCGCCGGCCGCCGTCGCGCTCCATGAGCGTGCGGTTGACCGCGCCCAGCACCTGCGCGTCGGTCGGCAGGCCCGCCCGGGGCGCAGTGACCCGGGCGACCGTGCGGTTCCATGCGGTGGTGCGCCGGCGCGCCGTGGCGCGCCACGCTGCGCTCGCGCGCCAGCCGCCGAGCGCGCGATCGAGCGCGGCGAGCGCCACGTCCGCATCGGCAACCAGTGGCAGCGCGTCATGCTTGGCGGCGTCGAACGCGCCCGCGTTGAGCTGGATCAGCTTCGCCTGCGCAAACAGGGCGCGCGAGCCGGTGGCGAAATCACCCAGCCTCGTGCCGATCGCGAGCACCACATCGGCGCGCGCCGCGAGCGCGTTGGCCGCCTGCGAGCCGGTGACGCCGATGGCGCCGGCGTTGGCGGCGTGGTCCCAAGCCAGGCAGCCCTTGCCGGCCTGGGTTTCGGCGACCGGGATGCCGCGCCGCGCGGCAAACGCGGCCAGCCGGCGCTCCGCCAGCGCATATTTGACCCCGCCGCCGGCGATGATGAGCGGGCGCTTCGCCGCCTTTAATGCCTCTACTGAAATGCTCAATTCTTGAGCATCGGGCGGCTGCCGTCTGATCGAATGGATGCGTCGCCGGAAAAACTCCCGAGGGTAATCGTAGGTCTCGGTCTGCACGTCCTGGGGCAGGGCGAGCGTCACCGGGCCGCAGTCCGCTGGATCGAGCAGTACGCGCAGCGCCGCGGGCAGGCTGGAGAGAATCTGCTCGGGCCGCGTGATGCGGTCGAAATAGCGCGACACCGGCCGCAGGCAGTCATTAGTGGAGAGCGTCGGCTGGCCGAAGTCCTCGAGTTGCTGCAGCACCGGGTCGGGGGCGCGGCTGGCGAATACGTCGCCTGGCAGGAACAGCACCGGCAGGCGGTTGACGTGCGCCACGGCGGCGGCGGTCACCATGTTTGTGGCGCCCGGCCCGATCGAGGTGGTGCAGGCCATGATCCTGCGCCGCGCGTTGGCCTTGGCGTAGGCGATCGCGGCATGCGCCATCGCCTGCTCGTTGTGCGCCCGCAGCGTGGGCAGGCGCGCGCGCGCCGCGTGCAGCGCGAGGCCGAGCCCGGCGACATTGCCGTGGCCAAAGATCGCGAATACGCCGCCGAAAAGCGGCAGCGCGTGCCGGCCGACCATGATCTCCTGCGCGCAAAGATACCGGACCACGGCTTCGGCCATGGTGAGACGCAGCTTTGCCATGCGAATTCTCTCCCTGGGTCGCTTATCATACGCGGCAAAACACGACTGACGCTTGGGGGAAGCTTGCTCGAAT
>JAYUHJ010000561.1:0-2688 GCA_043767065.1 Hyphomicrobiales bacterium
CGGCGCAAAACGCGCCCCCGGATTCGCGCGACTGTAGCCCGCCCTGCGGCGGCTTCAAGGCATTGTCGGAAAAGGGGTAATCGAAACGCAAACGGAAGATCCCCGTTCTCCCTCCCCCTGAAAGGGGAGGGTCGCCGAGCGAAGCGAGGCGGGGTGGGGGTCGCGTTCGGCCTAGTTAGACCCCCACCCGGCTCGCCGCTTTGCGGCTCGCCACCCTCCCCCTTTCAGGGGGAGGGAAAGACTCTGCCCTATTCCTTCTTGTCGGGGCGCTTGCTGAGCGACGGCCCGAGAATGTCGCCGAGCGTCGCGCCCGAGTCGGACGAGCCGTATTGGGCGACCGCCTCCTTCTCCTCGGCGATTTCCAGCGCCTTGATCGAGACATTGACCTTGCGTGCGCGCTTGTCGAACAGCGTCACGCGCGCGTCCACCTTTTCGCCGACGACGAAACGGTTGGTGCGCTGATCGGAGCGGTCGCGCGCGAGATCGGAGCGCTTGATGAAGGTGGTGAGATCGGTGCCGACCAGCTTGGCCTCGAGCCCGGCCTCCTTCACCTCGGTGATCTCGCAGGTGACTACCGCGCCCTTCTTGAGGTCCCCGGCCTGAGCGAACGGATCGCCCGAGAGCTGCTTGATGCCGAGCGAAATGCGCTCTTTCTCGACGTCGACGTCGAGCACCACGGCCTTGACCATGTCGCTCTTCTTGAACTCTTCGATCACCTGCTCGCCGGGCCGGTTCCAGTCGAAATCGCTCAAGTGCACCATGCCGTCGACTTCGCCATCGAGGCCGAGGAACAGGCCGAACTCGGTCTTGTTCTTGACCTCGCCCTCCACCGTGGTGCCGACCGGGTGCTTCTCGGCGAACAGCTCCCACGGATTGGCCAGCGTCTGCTTGAGGCCCAGCGAAATGCGGCGCTTGACCGGATCGACCTCGAGCACCTGAACCTCGACCTCTTGCGACGTCGATACGATCTTGCCCGGATGGACGTTCTTCTTGGTCCAGGACATTTCGGAAACGTGCACGAGTCCCTCGATGCCGGGCTCGAGCTCCACGAATGCGCCGTAGTCCGTGATGTTGGTGACGCGGCCCTTCACTTTGGTGCCGACCGGATAGCGCGTCTCGATGCCCTCCCAAGGATCGCCCTGCAGCTGCTTCATGCCGAGCGAGATACGGTGGGTTTCGTGATTGATCTTGATGATGCGCACCTTGACCTGCTGGCCGATGGCCAGAACGTCGTTCGGATGATTGACGCGACGCCAGGCGATGTCGGTCACGTGCAGCAGGCCGTCGATGCCGCCCAGATCGACGAAGGCGCCGTAGTCGGTGATGTTCTTCACGACGCCGTCGATGGTCTGGCCTTCTTCGAGACTCGACACCAGCTCGTGGCGCTGACCGGCGCGGGTTTCCTCGAGCACGGTGCGGCGCGATACGACGATGTTGCCGCGCCGGCGATCCATTTTGAGAATCTGAAACTGTTGCGGCGTGTGCATCAGCGGGCCGATGTCGCGGATCGGGCGAATATCCACCTGACTGCGCGGCAGAAAGGAAACGGCGCCGTCGAGATCGACGGTGTAGCCGCCCTTGACCTGGTTGAAGATGACGCCGGTGACCTTCTCGTTGGCCTGGAACGCCTTTTCGAGACGACCCCAGCTCTCCTCGCGCCGCGCCTTGTCGCGCGACAGCACTGCCTCGCCGAGCGCGTTCTCTACCCGCTCGAGATAGACCTCGACCTCGTCGCCGATTTTCAGCGCGGCCTCGCGGCCGGGGCCGGCGAATTCCTTGACCGCCACGCGGCCTTCGGTCTTCAGGCCGATGTCGATGACGGCGATGTCCTTCTCGATGCCGACCACCCTGCCCTTGACGACCGACCCCTCATGCAGGTCGAGACGGCCGAAGGATTCTTCCAGCATGGCGGCGAAGTCTTCGCGGGTGGGCTGAGCGGTCTGTTTGGCGGCGGCGGGCATCGGTTCTCCTGGATCGGGTTCGGGTGTCGGTGAAATAACGTCGCGTGCGGTGCGGCCGACCCGGACCGACAGCCCGGAGCCATGACTTCGTTACGGCAAAACTGCCGCGCGGCACGAGACGATTGGGTGTTCCGGCGCGAAAACGCGAGGCGGAGCGGGCCTGCCTCCTACGCTACGAGGGCGCGGGTGAACCCCGCCCTCGGCCCGCCCGGACAGCCTCCACGATGGAAAGAACCGCCCGGAACGCGGCCTCTATATCGAGATCGGTGGTATCGAGCAAGGCCGCATCCGGCGCGGCCTTCAGGGGGGCGATGGCGCGGCCGGAGTCGCGGGCGTCGCGCTTTCTGATCTCGGCCAGCACCACGTCATAGGTCAGCACTTCACCGCGCTCGGTGAGTTCCCTGTGGCGCCGCCAAGCGCGCACTTCGGGCCTTGCGGTGACAAAAATCTTCGCCTCGGCCTGGGGGGCGATGACGGTACCGGTGTCGCGACCGTCGAGCACAGCCCCCCCTGGCCGGCAGGCGAAATCCTGCTGCAAGGCTAGAAGTGCCGAGCGCACTTCAGGAATGGCCGCGACGCGCGATGCGGCTTCGCCGAGTGCCGCGCCCGAGAGCCGCTTCTGATCGAGCCCCTTGAGAGAGAGGGCGCGGGCGGCGGCAGCGGCGGCGCTTGTATCGTTGAGCTGCTTGTTGGCATCGAGCAGGTTCGCCGCGACCGCGCGATAGAG